>CAZRXE010001541.1:0-5081 GCA_964603695.1 uncultured Heliomicrobium sp. | reverse complement strand
TTGGAGCCATACCGACCCGCGCGTGCGCTTTCACATGAAGGTTGGCGTGGCCTATGGCAGCGATGTGCGACAAGTGGAAAAGCTGCTGCTTGAGGTCGCTCGCGCCAATCCCAACGTTCTTAGTGACCCGCCCCCGAAGGTCTGGTTTCGCAGCTTCGGCGACAGCAGCCTCGAATTTGAGTTGCTGGCCTGGAATACTAATCTCGTCCATAGCAAAGGACAGTTCATCAGCGATCTGAACTTCGCCATTTACGAAAAGTTCAATGAGCACGGCATTGAAATCCCCTTCCCGCAGCGCGATCTGCACATTCGCAGCAACAACGCCGGAGGCCTGGAAATCAAACGGCCCGCTCCCGAAGACTAGACAAAAACGAGCGGCATCGAAGTCATCATGCCGCCAAAGAATTCTCCTCCCTTGGCTATCGAAAACAAATGGCAAGATACCTGACCCCCGAAAACATCAAGGCTGCGTTGACGCTACTGATTCTGATCGCCGCCATCTACAGCTTCGTCCGCGAAACTGTCCCACCGGATGTCACGGCGCTGCTGACGATTCTGGCTTTGTTGCTGACCGGCGTCCTCACACCGACGGAAGCCTTTTCCGGCTTCAGTCATCCCGCGACAGTTTCGGTCGCCGCCGTGCTGGTGCTGTCGGCGGGAATTGAGCAAACCGGCGTTTTGACGTTGGTGGCGAGACGCATTTTCGCGCCGCTTGGAAAATCGGAATGGCTGCTGACCGGCGTGATCATGGTTTTGATTGGCGGAATGTCCGCTTTCATCAACAACACGGCTGCGGTGGCGATATTCATTCCGGTGGTGATGGAAGTTTGCCGACGCACTGGAGCGAGTCCAGGACGAGTGTTGATGCCGATGGCGCATGCGGCGACGATGGCCGGCATGTGTACGCTGATCGGAACTTCGACCAATCTGGTGGCGCACGAATTCGCTCTGAAACAGGGCTTGCAGGGCTTTTCAATGTTCGAACTCGGCAAGGTCGGCCTGCCGATGGTGGCAGTGGGCTATGCCTACATGCTTTTTGTCGGTCGCCGGTTTCTGCCGCGCAACGAGCTGGGAGAAGAAAGTAAGTGGAACCATGCCGGACGTTATCTGGTGGAACTGATCGTGCAGCCTGGGTCGGCCTGGGTCGGACGCGACATCTCAGCGTTCCTGCTCGAACGTGATTATGATTTGCGGTTGCTTGGCGTGGCGCGCGGCGGACAAGTGATTGACATTGACGGCGTGGGGACGACTTATCTGCCCGGAGATTCGCTGCGTATTTCAGGGCCGGTCAACAAGGTGCTGGCGTTGGCCGGGCAAGCAGGGCTGGAGCCGCACCGTCCCAAATCGGCGTTGGCGGCCACGGATCAGAAACATCATCAACAAATTTTGTCCGACGGCATGTCAACCGAAGCAAGCCTGGAGGAAACGGCAAACAGTGATGAGAATAAAACCGTCCTGGCAGAAATTGTCGTGCTGACTCCTTCGGGATTGATCGGCCAGACGTTGAAAGCCGCGCGATTCGCCGAACATTACGACGCCATTGTGCTGGCGCTCAGGCGAAGCGGACACGTCAATGAGCGCCCCTCCACAAACCCATTGCACGCGGGTGACGTGCTTCTGGTCGAAAGCAACCAGTCGGCGCTCAGAGAACTGGCCGACCTGCCCGGCTTCCTGGTGCTGGGCACACTGAAGCCGCCGGAGATGCGCACCGGCAAAATGGCCATTACCTTATTGACGTTGCTGGCAGTTGTGCTGACGGTGTCCTTTGGTCTGCTGCCCATTGTGACAGCGGCAACCGCCGGATGCGTAGTGATGATGCTGACCGGCTGCCTGCGCCCGCGCGAAGTTTACCAGGCGATTGATTTGAGTCTGGTGTTTCTGCTTGCAGGCTCCCTGGCGCTCGGCATGGCTCTGGAAAAAACGGGGCACACCGCGATGTTGGCGAAAGGCGTCGCCGGTCTGACTGGTGTGACGGGACCATACGTTGTCTTAGCCGGATTCTTTCTCGTTTCGGTGGTAATCTCGGAACTGATGTCAAACAGCGGTACGGTTGCGCTGCTCGGCCCGCTGGCTCTGACAGCGGCGGCGCAGATGGGAATCAATCCGACAACGCTGCTGGTGGCCGTGACGTTTGGTTCGTCCGCCGCGTTTGCGATGCCGATTGGGTATCAAACCAGTTTGATGATTTATGGTCCCGGCGGTTATCGCGCCCGCGATTTTGTCCGAATGGGTCTGGTGCTGGATATTATTCTGGCAATCCTGGCATTAGTTTTGATCCCGCGATTCTGGCCTTTCAACACTCAATAACGATAGATCGCAGCGAGCGGCATTGGTGGCGCTGGAGGCGTGGTCGTAAATGCGATTCAAGACGTAATTGACAGCAGCATTCCAACCACGCGGTCCGACGCCTTGCGCGAAGTTTAGCTGAGGGATGCGCTGTTCCACTCCATCGGCAAAAGCGCCATTCGGTCGCTGCACCAGCACAGGCCAGTCCACGGCCTCCAGCAATGGAGCATCGTTCGGACTGTCACCGAGTCCTACCGTGAAGATACAGCCAAAGGCTCGGCGGTAGAACGACGAGAGCAGTTTGACAGCCAATCCCTTGTCGTTGTTGCCATGCAGATGCCAGAAGCGCCCACCAATCGAACACTGCAACCCGGCTTGCTTAATCTGCTGCTGCACGGCGCGCTCGGCTTCAGGTGTGGCCGGCAACAAACGAAACGGCTCGTCATATTCACGCGCTTTGGCGTGCTGCGCTACGGCTAAAGTCAACTTGCAGGCATCCGCCACTTCCTCTACGGTCATATCGCTGAACCCGGCCAAACGATACGGCAAATGCGAGCGTAGAAGCCGGAAGGCCGTCACCAGTCTTTCATAAGGCAGGCCCAGTTCGATTACCTGATAAGCCTCACGATGCTCGCTTCGTTCAAGCTCGAATGGGAAATATTCGCTCGGCACATAAACAGCGCCACCGTTTTCCACGATGAAGGGATGACAGACTCCCAACTCCCGCTGCAATACTTCAATTTCCGCGCGCGTCTTGCTTGAACAAAACACTATGGGGACGCCGAATCGCTGCGCCGTGCGCAGGGCGGGCAGCGCCGCATCAGCCTCATAGCTATGATGATCCAAAAGCGTGCCATCAAGATCGGTATAGATAATCAACTGGCTCTTCGCCTGCATAATCATTTCCTATTGTTATCCGCTTCGACGGCCGCCGAAAGTTCCTCCGTGAAATGAGGCAGCGCCGAGGCTACCCGATTCCAATTCGGGATCAGCGGCACGCCGAGCGGGTCTTCAAAAAACTTCTCTCCGGCGATGCGGATGCCGCGGGCGAAGGTGTCTACCGCCGTCTCTTCGGCATTGCGGTCGAATTGCAGCCCGTTGAGCCAGGCATCGCCTTGATAACGATTGATGGTGTCTTCAGCCATCCGCACATAAGTCGCCTGCAGGGTTCTGAAACGTCCTTGTGTCAGTTCCACACCTTGCGCGGCAAGCGTGCGAAAGAGCGTCTTGCTCACATCAATACACATTTTGAGCAGGCCTTTTTCCGGATCGCCGGGCGAAAGTTCCTGATGTTTATGTTCGTAAGTTTCGGCAATACTTACCTGGCACACGCGCTTGATCGAGGTGTTGCGGCGAACTTCGGCCAGCACGCCGATCTCCAATCCCCAATCGCTCGGAATGCGGTTGGCACGCGCCAAATCAGCCTGCATGCAGAATTCACCAGCGAGCGGATAGCGAAAGCTGTCCAGATAGCGCAGAAATTCGATATGCCCAACGATCTCCTCCAATGAGCGAATCAGTGGCGTCATCAACAGCCGAGTTGCGCGTCCATACATTCGATCCGTCACACGCGCATAGAAGCCTTTGCTGAATTCATAGTCAGTGTGTGGATTGGCGACCGGATAAACCAACCGTGCCAGCAACTCGCGCGAGTAGTTAACGATGTCGCAATCATGCAGCGCAATTACCTGGCTTTCGCCGCGCGCCAGAATGTAGCCATACGAGAGCCAGCACGAACGACCTTTGCCGCTCGGCCCAACTCGCATTCCGGCTGCCTCCAGCTTTTCATAGAGCGCCGTCATACGCGGCCCGCTGTTCCAGACGATCACGGGGCGTTGTGGCAAGCGGCCAAAGAATTCACGCGCATATTGAAATTGTTTGGCGTCGGCGCGATCCAGCGAAACAACGATCTGATTGAGATATTTGACATGTTTCAATTCTTCGATGATGCCCGGCAGCGCCGGACCTTCCAGTTCGGAATAGAGCGAGGGCAAAACGAGCGCAATCGGGCGCTGTCTGGCAAAGCCCAGCAATTCGCTTTCGAGCCGCTCAAGGTTGAAACGGCCCAGCCGGTGAAAGGTAGCCACCAATCCGGTTTGATAAAAGTCCCCCATTAATTTTCCTCCGTAAGAAATGAAGCGGATTTGCGCGGAGTGCCCGCAAACAATCCTGCGCTTCTCTCCAGGAAGGGCAAATGCAATGCCAGCAAGGCTAAAAAGAAAATCAGGCGAATTTATGCCATTTGCCGGCCATCAGTCACGAACATGAATGTCGCGTTAGGCGGCACAGTGTGGCTAATAGGGGCATGCTAGGCCTGAAAAACGCCTGTTTCTTCAGGTACGCATATTGCCCTTTCTAAGACTGATATTTGTCGAGTTTGTCCCTGAAGAAGCCTGCTGCAGGCGCTGGGCCAATGAATTCGTCAGTTTTAGAAAGGAGAAATAATGCAGGAATTCATGAAAATTATGATTGCTTACGATGGGTCATCACGCGCCGAAGCCGCGTTGCGTGATCTGCCATACGCCGGTTTGCCAAGACATGCCGAAGCAAAGTTGGTCTCTGTCGTGGAACCATTGATCACCACAGGCCCGCCGGAAGCTGCCTTCAGTGCGCCGGTTACCATGCTTGCCCAAAACGAAGCACAGCAGGCCAAAAGTAATGTCAGGCATGGCGCAGCCAGATTGCATAAGACTTTTCCAGCCTGGGCATTGGACACAGTAGTTCTGTGGGGCAATGCAGCTCTGCAAATTGTTAGCGAAGCAGAAATCTGGAATCCGGAGATGATCGTCATCAGC
>CAZRXE010001540.1:0-2759 GCA_964603695.1 uncultured Heliomicrobium sp. | reverse complement strand
AATCGGGGTAGGGAAGACTTGCCAGGTGTCGCCCGCGTCGGTCGAGCGAAAGACGCGCGCCGCGCCGCCGCCCGTGGCGATCCAGACGTTTTTGCGGCCTTGCACGGTGATGCAGGTTCCGCTGGCGGCAAAGGCCGCTTCTTTGTGCAGGGCGGGCGGCAGGCTGGACGCTGAAACCTGTTGCCACGTCGCGCCGCCGTCCACGGTTTTGATGACCAGCAATCGGCCCGCGTTCAAACTGCTGTCGGTGGGCGGATCGCTGACGGCGATGCCGTGATTGACATCCCAAAACGCCATCGCGTCAAAAAAAGCCTTCGGATTGCGATTGGTGAATTGCAGCTTCCAGGTCTGGCCGCCGTCCGTGGTTTTGTAAATCCGAGACTTGTCGCCTTCGCCGATGCTCAGCAGGTAAGCGGTGTTGGCGTCGAAGGCTTCCACGTCGCGAAAGTCCAGCGCTTCCGCGCCCGGCACTTTTAGCAACTGCCATGTTGCGCCGCTGTCCGTGGTGCGCAAGCAAGTGCCGTTTGCGCCGCTCGCCCAGGCGACTTTGTCATTTACGGCGCTCACGCCGCGCAGTCGCGCCGTCGTTCCGCTGGTTTGCTCTACCCAATGCGGTTCAGCGCCCCAACTAATAAAGCTGACAATGCTGAGAAACAGCATTGTCAGCCCGGAGCGAACCAGATGTTTTGTCGGAGTGTTCATTCGCCCGCCTTGACCACCAGATTTTCGATGAAGAATTCCATCATCCGATTCATATTGATGCCGGAGTGGCCGGCGTCCGGCCCGACCTGCACCTCGAAGCTTTTGCCTGCCCGCTGCAAGGCTTGAATCAGTTGCATGGAGTTATTCGGATGGACGTTGTTGTCCGCCGTGCCGTAATAAATCATCAACCGGCCTTTCAAATCGTTGGCGAATTTCATCGCGTTGCCGGCTTCGTAACCGGCCTGATTTTCCTGCGGAATCCACATGTAGCGTTCGGTGTAAATCGAATCGTAGTGATACCAGGAAGTGACCGCCGACGAAGCCGAGGCGGCGCGAAAGGCTTCAGGGTGGCGCAGCAACAACATCGCTGATGAATAACCGCCGTAAGACGTGCCGAATACGCCGACGCGGTTTTTGTCGAAGTAAGGCCGATTCCAAAGCGATTTGATGCCTTCGGCCATGTCGTCCATTTCCGTCACGCCCAGCTTTTGATAGATCGCATCCAGTACGCGCTTGCCGCGTCCGGGCGCGGCGCGCGAATCCAGGTTGACCACCAGAAAGCCGTATTCAGTCATCGGACTCGACGGCGAAAAGGTTTCGCGCGCCACATTGCCGCCCGACGCCGGGCCGCCGTAAACGCTCATCAGCACAGGATACTTTTTGCTCGGATCGAAATTCGACGGGAAGTTCAGCAAACCGTAAAGCGTCGTTTGTCCATCGGCGGCCTTGAAGGTAAACAGTTCGACTTTCTTCAATCCGAGTTGATCGAATTGCGCGGTATCGCTTTTGGCCAGCACTTCGATCACTTTGCCGTCGGCGTCCACCAATTGCGTGAACGGCGGCGTGTTGTGGGTTTGGGCGGTATCAATGAAATGCTTGCCGTCGGGCGCGACGTTCACTTGATGATTCAGCGTCGGATCGGTCAGACGCTTGTCGCCTTTGCCGTCCAAACCGACGCGGTGCAACTGCAACTTCATGTGGTTGTCGCCGCTGCGCGCCATGTAATAAAGCAGTCCGGCTTCTTCATCCACGCGGACAATATTCGCGACTTCAAACTGATGATTGGTCAGCGGCGCAATCAGTTTTCCGCTCAGGTCGTAAAGGTAATAGTTCTTCCAGCCGTTGCGCTCCGACACCCAGATGAAGCGGTTGTTGTCTTTCAGGTACTGCATCGGCGGAGAGTTTTCCGTCCAACTCGGCAGCCATTCTTCGCGGACGATGATGCGACATTTGCCCGTCTGCGGATTGCAGGCGGTGAATTCCATAATGTTCTGGCGGCGGTTGGTGCGGTTGCTGAGCAGTTCCGCGCCGTTCGGCGACCATCGAACGTTGTAGACGTAATGGCCGACGACGGAATTCTCAAAAGGTTTGCCGTCGCGAACATCGAGCTGTGTGCTCTTTTTGGCTTCCAGATCGTAGACGAACAACTCCGCCACCGGATTCGGCGGTCCGGCTTTTGGATAAGCTTCGATGTCCATCTTGCTTTGCAACTGAGTTTGATCCAGTTGCAGGAAGTAATCTTTGACCGGGCTTTCATCAAAGCGGTAATACGCGATTCGCTTGCCGTCCGGCGACCACCACATGGCCGTGGTTTGATTCAACTCTTCGCCATAAACCCAACTGGCAACACCGTACTTGGTGCGCGTCTTTTCGCTGCCGTCGGTGGTGATGGCGGTTTCGTTGCCGCCGCCGGCATCGCTCAGCCACAGATTGCGGTCGCGGTAAAACGCTTTCAGCTTGCCGTCCGGCGACATTGCGAAAGCTGCTTGCCGCCCGCGTTCGACGCCTTGAGGACGCCCACCAATTCTGTTCGGCGAACTCGGCCCGGCATTCGGCGAAGGCTCCGCTTCGACGGCCTGACGCGCGGCCAGGTCGTAACGATAGTTCTTGCCGTCCTTTTGATATTCAAATGCCTTGCCGCCTTCCAGCCATTTCACGCTCAGCGTTCCCGGTTTGACCGAGCCGGCGATTTTGCCGCTCATCTGCTGAAAGCGTTCGTAACCGGGCATCGTTTTCAAACGATCCTGCGCGCCTGAAGCCGGCGGCAAAATGCCCAA
>CAZRXE010001539.1:0-1658 GCA_964603695.1 uncultured Heliomicrobium sp. | reverse complement strand
GGAAAGACGACTGCGGAAGCCGCGGAGGACGAAGACGACGCACCGCCACCGAAACCTGCCCCTGCAAACAAGCAGTCAGCCCCGCCACCGCCCGTTGCTGCTGAACTGGCAGGCGATTTGTCTGCGCCAGTGGTGCATTTGGGCGATAGCAAAGGCGCCGTGTTGGCGGATTTCGAGTATGGCGAGGGGCAGGTCATTTTCCTGTCGGATCCGTTTGTCATTGCCAACAACGGCCTTGCGAAAGGCGCGAATCTGACATTGGTGCTGAACCTCATCAATGCGCTGGGCGGTGCCGAGCGGAAAATTTTCTTTGACGAATACCATCACGGCTATCGCGGGCGCAGCAATCCGCTGGTTGTTTATTTGCGCGGCACGCCCGCGCCGTGGTTGCTGGTGCAAGGGCTGTTGCTGAGCCTGTTGCTGGTTTACAGCTTCGGCAAACGCTTCGCGCGCCCGCTGCCGATGCCGCGCGTGGACATGCATTCACCGCTGGAATTCGTCGGCTCTATGGCCAATTTGCAGCAGGTCGCGCGCGCGCGCGATCTGGCGCTGGAAAACATCTACCCGCGTTTCAAAGCCCAACTCTGCCGCCGCCTGGGACTTTCCTCCCGCGCACGCACCGAGGAAATCATTGCCGCATTGCGCCGCCGTCGTTTGCCGGTTTCTGAACTCGAAGTGCGCCAGACCTTGAGCGACGCCGAAGTCGTGCTGGCCGGCGAGAAGATTGACGACGCGCAACTGGTCAATTTGATTGCGCGGATGCGGCGGATTGCCGGGCAGATTAAAAAATGAAGGAGATGAAAGAGGTAAGGCGCAAGGAAAAGACTGAACAGTGATTCTCAGTTTGTACAGCGGACTGTTAGTCCGCTGAGAGTCCGGCAAGGCAAGTCCTTTGGTTCTTGCCCAGGCGTCTCCGGCACGAAGCCGACAGCGGACTAACAGTCCGCTGTACACGGCCAAGCTGAGAATTGCTGAATACTGAAATCAACGTCCTGTCAGCGACGGATATTTCACGCGCTAGACAGCCTCGCAAACCCTGTGGCAGAATCCGGCTTACTTCAAACCCGCACACAAATCCAACATCAATTCAGGAGCAAGCAAAACCAATGAGTGAAAATAGCAACAACGAGCAGGTGACTGCCGAAGCGCATCATGACGAAGTGTCCTATCACGCCGTCGAGAAGAACGGAAAAATCACGGCCATCTGGGAAATGAAGGGCCGCAAGCACGTGCGGACGATTGATCCGCGCAGCGCCGAAGGCCGTCATTTGCTGGGACACACGGACAATCCGGAAGTCGCGCAGAGCGCCGCTGTCTAAGTCAGTAGGGAACAGGTGATAGGTGACAGATGACGCACAATCGGCGTCACTACCACCTAGCACCTAAGACCTACCACCTATCCAGAATTCCTGCCTTGCTGATAACCAAAGTCGAACTCAAGAACATCAAGAATCATGCCGAAGCCGAGTTCACTTTTCAGCCCGGCGTCATAGCGATATGCGGGCCGAACGGATCAGGTAAAACCACCATTCTGGAAGCCATCGCCTGGGCACTGTTCGATCATCTGGATTACAAGCGCGACGATTTCGTCAAACGCGGCGCAAAGCGTGGACAAGTGGCGGTGTCGTTTGTTTCCGATCTGGATGAGCGCGAATACG
>CAZRXE010001538.1:0-1962 GCA_964603695.1 uncultured Heliomicrobium sp. | reverse complement strand
TTCGGTGGATTATCAGAAAAACGGCGTGGCCACCTGGATCACAGGCGTTTCGCTGGGCGGCAGCGTGGCAGTGACTGGTGCGAACTTCCCGACTTTTGGTGCGGGAAATTATGTCTCGCGGTTGCGCTTCAATTTCACCAGCGTCGCACCGGGCGCGGGTAACAATGTCGGATTGACGGGGACGATTGTTAATCCTCCTAACGGCAACGGCACGGCCGGCGGCGGCACTATGTACACGCTGACGCCCGGCACGCCGCGCAACTTCTGCAACAACGCGACATTGACGACCAGCTATAACGCTGCCGTTGTTGACACCGACAACGCGCAGAAATGTTTGGACATTGTCGCCACATTCCCGACCATTTATCCGCAATCCACGAAATCCATTGTCGGCGGTTCAACCATTGCTCCGGGCAGCATTATTACTTTCGATGTTGGAGCTGCGGCGGGAACATCAACCAACAGCGGCAGTCCTTTGCTCAATCCCGTGCTGGCGGACTTGTTGCCGACGAATTTGGATTACATCGGCACAACCAGCACCACGCAGAGCGGCGGCGCTACCAATTGCTCGGCGGTTACGCCGCAAGTCATTTCCAATTACAACGGCACGGGGCGCACTCTGCTGATTTGGAGTTGGCGCAATGCCGCGCCGCAATGCTCCATCCCGCCCGGCGGAGATGTGAAGGTTCGATACACCGCGCGCGTGAAAATCGGCACTGCCGCCGGCACTTACCAAAACATCGGCGCGATTCTTGACGCCGCCAACACGCCGGGAACTGTTGCGCCGGCGGAGTTGATCAGTAAACGTTTTTGCGGTGGCGGCAGCGATCCTTATGTCAACGGAGCGATTGCCGGTTCGACGGACACCGTCAACAGCAGTTTCCTGTGTCAGACGGGCACTGTCAGTTACACGGTTCCCAACGTTTTCGTGGTGGATTCGCGCAAGGGCGTCAAAGGCCAATTGAACGACGACAACAACGTCGCGACCGACGATTTCTTTTACAGCGGAACAACCAGAGTTGCGGAAACCATTCGCGGCGGCGTGATGTTCTGGAGTATGGAAATCACCAATGTCGGCAACATCTCGGCAGATACGCTGGATGTCATTGATATTTTGCCTTTCAACACACCTGCGCCCGGAAACACCGGCGTTGGAAGCGGCGCGGTGATGGGATCAACCTGGCAGCCGCTTTTTCTTGCGCCGATCACTTCCATGACTGCGCCGGCAGGCACGAAGATTTATTACAGCACCGAGACGAATCCTTGCCGTCCGCTCATCGTCAATGCGTCGGGCTGTCAGGCAATGACCACTCTGGCGGACGGCGTGCCGCAAACAGCCGTCGGGCAATGGAGTACTGTGTTGCCTCCCGATCCCACGGTTATTAAATCTTTCCGTATCACTTTCGGCAGTTATGTTTTGACCGCCGGCGCGACTCTGCGATTTGAATGGCCAATGAGCGCACCGGATAATGCGCCAATCGGCAGCAAAGGCGGAGACAATCTGGCGACGGTGGATGACACGGAGATTGCCTGGAATACCTTTGGTTACAGTCTGCGGCGCACGGACAGCGGAGACACGCTGGCTTCCGCACCGACTCGCGTCGGCATCATGGTGCAAGACACGCCGCCGGGGCTGGCTTCTTACGGCAACTACGTTTGGGAAGATGTCAATAAAAACGGTTTGCAGGACGAATCTTTGACGGGGCTGACCGCCACGGGCATCAATCTTGTTCGGGTTGATCTTTATAAGGACGCGGACGGCAATCCTGCGACCACCGGCGACCAAACACTTTGGGGTGTCAAGCTGACCGCCAATGACGGTTTGGGAAATCCCGGCTATTACAAATTTCCGGGATTGCAGGCGGGTAATTACTTCGCGCGGTTTTACCCGCCTGCTGATTTCAATTTCGCTTCGCCGCCGAACGCCAATGCCAACGCGAACGATACGACGGATTCGGATGG
>CAZRXE010001537.1:0-10468 GCA_964603695.1 uncultured Heliomicrobium sp. | reverse complement strand
CGTTGTGGGACAGTTTGCCGGACGCGGCCTTGTTTGAAAGTGCCGCGCGCGGCGAACTTACCTCGGCGGCGGGCGTCGAACGCGCGGCGCGGCGAATGCTGAACGATCCGCGCGCGCGGCAGGCGATGGATGAGTTCGTAGCGCAATGGCTGCGCTTTGATCGTTTGCTGACCGCCGGCAAAGACCGCCGCCGCTTCCCAATGTTCAACCGTGAAACCGCTGTCGCCATGACCGAAGAAGCGCGCAGTTTCGTAGCCGATCTGGTATGGAATGACCGCGACTTTATGACGGCGTTCACCGCTGATCACAGTTTCATCAACGCCGACCTGGCGGTGATTTACGGAGTGACGGCTCCGGCCAAAGAATTCGACCGCACTCAATTTCCCGCCGACGCCGAACGCGCGGGATTGTTGGGACAAACATTGTTTTTGGCTTTGACCTCGAAACCGGACGACACTTCGCCGACAGCACGCGGTTTGTTCATCCGCGAACAATTTCTTTGTCAGCACGTTGCTGAACCGCCGCCCGGCGTGAACACTAATTTGCCCGAAATCACCGAAGCCAAACCGCAAACCAACCGTGACCGCATGCGCGAACACACGACGAATCCGAGTTGCGCGACCTGCCACAATTTGATTGATCCCATCGGCTTTGCCTTTGAAAAGTTCAACGCCGTCGGCGCGCGGCAGGACAAATTCAAGCTGCAATTTTTCGCGGGCGACGAAGACGGGAATCGGCGCGCACCCAAAACGCTCGAATTGCCGCTGGACACCACAGGCTATGTCGCGGGCATTCCTGACTCAAAGTTTTCTTCGCCGCGCGAACTGGGCGCGGTATTGGCCCGCTCCTCGCAATGCCAGGAATGTTTGGTCAAACAGTATTTCCGCTACACCGCCGGGCGAATGGAAACCGCCGCCGACCGCGCACTGATTCGGCAGGTTTTCGATGACTTCAAAAAGTCGCAATTCCGGTTCCGAGAGCTTATGATTTCGCTCGTTCGTTCGAGAGAGTTTCCAAACTGAGGTTCGTCCATGTCTCAAATCATCACCAAACACTTCAGAATTTCGCGCCGGTCTTTTTTGAAAGGCGTCACGCTGGCAGGCGCGCAGATTACCGTCGGCTTGCCGCCGCTCGCTTCGATGTTCAACGGCAACGGCACGGCTTACGCCGCCGACAAAGCCGCTATCGAAAGCCGTTTTGTGTTGTGGTTCAACGGCAACGGAATCCCTGAACGTTACTGGATTCCGACGGAAACCGGCAAGGACTATCGTTTGACGCCGTGTTTACAGCCGCTCGCGCCGTTTCGCCGCGACATTCACGTCATCAGCGGACTCGACAACGCCGCCGCTGCGCTGCCCGGTCCCGGCAACGGCCATCACAAATCCATGAGCGCACTGATGAGTTGCACGGCGTTCACCGGACGCGGCACAGCCGGCCCTTCGATAGATCAAGCCATCGCCGCGAAACTTACTGGCGAACCGCGCTTTCGTTCGTTGCAGATTGGCGTGTCGCAGGAATCTTTCGGCGAAAGCATTCAGCGCAACATGAGTTGGGCGGGTTACGAACGCGCGCTGCCGCCGGAGATGATCCCGCACAAATTGTTTGACCGCCTTTTCGGCCAACGCGAAGAAGGCTGGGTCAGTCGCAAACGCAGCATTCTGGACACGGTCCGCGCCGACGCCGACGCTCTGAAAAAACAATTGCCCACGGACGACAAATCGCGCGTTGAAGAACATCTCTCTTCCATCCGCGACCTGGAACGCGCCATCGCGGGATTGCCGCCGGAATATAGCCGCGTGGATTCGCCTGATTTTGACGGGGATATGAAAGACTGGCCACGCATCGCCAAACTGCAAAGCGATTTGCTGGTACAAGCTTTTGCCACGCGACAAACGCGCGTGGCTTCTTACATGCTGACCAAATGTCAGGGCTTGTCGCGTTTTCCGTGGCTGGGTTACACCGCCGCGCGCCATCACGATTACACACACTCCGACGGCAAAGCGCCCGGCGCGGACGGCATGGACGGCCAACGCATACTGCGCGACATCTGCCGCTGGCACGCCGAAGAGTTCGCCTACCTGCTCGGCAAACTGAAATCCATTCCCGAAGGCGACGCCACGCTGCTGGATAATTGCTGCCTGGTCTACGTCCACGAACATGCCGAAGCCAATCCGCACAAAAACCACGGCTTGGGACTGATCGTCGCCGGTCACGCAGGACGGCTGGCGATGGGACGGCATTCGCGCCTGGAAGGAACCTTCGGCGATTTATACCTGACGCTGGCGGATGAGGTAATGAACGCCGGCCTGGGCAAATTTCCAACCGCGACCAAGAAGTTGAGTTCTTGCCTATCCTGATTGCTTGCTGTAGGCTTGCGCCCTCGCGCGCAATCGCTGATTGAAGAAAAAAGACCAGCCCCAACACCCAAATCCTGAGCGCGACGAGCAAATTTCCAGAAGAAGTGAGCGCCGATTTCGCGCAATGAAGATTTTAGTGGTTAGCCTCTATTACGACCCCGACCAGTGCCAATCGAACGGGCCGATTATTCGCGCATTGTGCAATGATTGGGCCGCCGCCGGCCACGAAGTCACCGTACTGGCATCTTTCCCACATTACAGTTGCGAAGCCGTCTGGCCGGAATATCGCGGACGCTGGTTTCAGCACGACCGCGTCGGACAGGTGAATGTCATACGGTCTTATATTTACGTTCCCCTCCAGCGTTCCAGTATCGGGCGCATTCTCAATTACCTTTCGTTCAATATCTCTTCGACACTGGCCGGGTTGTTCAGCGGCAAACAAGACGTGATTTTCGTGATGTCGCCGCCGTTGACCATCGGGCTGACGGCCTTCGTGCTGGGTCTGCTCAAACGCATTCCATATTGTTACAACCTGCAAGACATCTGGCCGGAAGTCGCCGTCAAACTGGGAATGCTGCGCGGACGCCGGCTGATCGCGTTTTTCGAGCGGCTGGAAAAATTCATTTATCGCCACAGCCGGAAAATCTTCGTCATTTCGGATGAATTCAAAACGAACCTGCTGAATAAAGGCGTGCCTTCGGAAAAGATCGAAGTCATTCCGAACTTCGTGGATACGAACTTCATCAAGCCGATGGAGAAAACCAATGCCTTCGCGCGGGCGCACGGACTGGCGGAAAAGTTCGTCGCGCTTTATGCGGGCAACGTCGGTTTATCGCAAGGGCTGGAAGTGATTTTGGACGCCGCCGAACAATTGCAGGCGCGGCAGGACATTCTGTTTTTGATCGTCGGTCACGGCAGTTGCCGCGAAGCCTTGATCGCCGACGCCGCACAGCGCCGATTGCAGAACGTGAAGTTTCTGCCGCTGCAACCGGAAAGCGATGTGCCGGCGGTTTATGCCGCTTGCGACGTGGCGTTGATCCCCTTGCGGCGCGGCATCACGGAAAACTCTGTTCCGTGCAAAACCTACAGCATTATGGCGGCAGCGCGGCCTTACATTGCCGGCGTGGACGCGGGCAGCACCGTGACGAAGTTGACCGAAAGCGTCGGCTGCGGCATTTGCATCGCGCCGGAAAATGGCGCGGCACTGGCCGAAGCCGTTTTGCATTTGGAGACTGACACTACGGCAAGACAAACGATGGGCAAGGCTGGACGCAATTACGTGGAGCTTCACTTCGCGCGCGAAGCCGTCACCGGGCGTTATCGCACGGCGCTTGAACATCTGATCGGAGATGGCGACCTGATGCCGGCGAGTCAGGCGTCGCTTTCCAGCGAATGAATGGCGGCGGCGAACAACGCGCGGCCTTCGTCACCGGCGCGAGCGGCTGCATCGGCAGCGCGCTGACGGCGCGATTAAGCGGCGATAATTGGCGCGTGACGGCGCTGGTCAGAGACGCCGCGCAAGCGAGTTTTTTGAAACAGTGGCCGAATGTTGAATTGGTCACAGGCGATCTGGCCGAACGCGAACGGATTGCCACGGCGATGAACGGTTGCGAAGCGGTTTTTCATCTGGCCGCCAAAGTCCACGCCGCATCGAACACTCCGCCGCTGGAATTCACGCGCGCCAACGTGGACGGCACGCACAACGTGGCGGCGGCGGCGATTGAAAATCGCGTCAAACACTTTGTTTTTTTCAGTACGGTGGCAGTTTATGCCGAAAGCGATGACGCGCTGGATGAAACGAGCGCAACGCTGCCGGCCACTGCTTACGGCGCGAGCAAGCTGGAAAGCGAACGCGTTGTGCTGGAAAGCGGTTTATCGGCAACAGTGCTGCGGTTGCCTGTAGTTTACGGAAAGCGCGACCGTGGCAATGTCGCCAAATTGATCGAGGCAATTCGGCGAGGCCGGTACTTCATCGTCGGCGACGGGCGGAATTTGAAAAGTATGGTCGCCGTTGAAAACGTCGTGGATGCGGCGTTACTGGCAACGAACAAACAAGCGCACGGCGCTTACATCGTCACTGACGCGCGGCCTTATTCGCAGACGGAAATCGCCACGACGATTGCCGAACTGCTGGGTTGCCACCGACCGAAACATTTGCCGCGCGCACCGCTGTTGCTGGCCGGACGAGCGGCGGATGTGGTCGGCAAGTTGACCGGCATTGCGCTGCCGATTTCGGCGGATCGCATTTTGAAACTGTCAAATAATACCCGCTTCAGCGGGAACCGCATCGAGCGCGAACTCGGGTTCAAACCGCGCGTGACGTTGCGGGAAGGCCTGGCGAAAGTTATTCACGAAAAACCCTGAACACTGAACTAAAGCCGAATGAACCGGGCGATGGACTTTCAGGCTTCTCAACATAAAAAGTATGTTTCGAGCATCCATTTTTTTTCTGGCAGGCGTCATTTCCTTTTTGATTACAGGCTGGCTGGCGACAGCGCCCGCGTGGTTTCGTTCGCTGGACGTGCCGAACACGCGCAGCTCGCACACGCAACCGACGCCGCGCATGGGCGGACTGGGTATTGCGGCGACCTTCGTCATCATTCTGCCGATGCTGTGGGTGATGTTGCTCGGCGCGTCGCAGAACTGGTTTCGCGCGACCAAATTCGGCGTGGCACTGGTCAGTTACGTCATCATTGCCGGAGTAGGTCTGGTAGATGATATGAAGCGCATCGGCCCGCTGCCGAAATACCTGGGGCAATTGCTGGCCGCACTGATTGCGCTGTGGGGCGAAGTGATTTTCCTGTATTTCAAACTGCCGTTTTTCGGAACCATCAATCTGACCTGGCTGGTCGGCGCGGTGCTGACGATTGTCTGGCTGACAGGCTTCAGCAATTTCTTCAATTTCATGGACGGTATTGACGGGCTAGCCGGCGGCGTCGGCGTCATTTACAGCCTGTCGCTGGCCGTGATTGCCATCGGCACAGGGCATAGGTTGATTGGTGCCGGATGTTTGATGCTGGCGGCGGCCTGCCTGGGATTCGTCGCGCATAACTTTCCGCCCGCCAAAATTTTCATGGGCGATGTCGGCAGCTTGTTCATTGGCTACGTGCTGGCGGCCTTCGCCGTTATGACCAGCAGCAGCGGTGAACGTCCCGCGCCGTTCATCGCCGTGTTACTGATTTTCGGAACCTTTATTTACGATGCTACTTTCACCCTCATCCGCCGCGCTCGCCGAGGCGAAAAACTTTATGAAGCGCATCGTTCACATCTCTATCAACGTCTGGTCATCGCCGGACAAAGCCATCGTCAGGTGTCGCTGACCTATTACGGCCTGAGCGCGCTGCTCGGCGCGGGAGGCGTCGCTTACACCTTCGCGGGCGATTGGATGCAAATGCTGATTCTGGCTGCCGCCGGCGGAATCCTGGCGGTTTTCACTCTTTACGTTTACTGGTACGAAGCGGCTACGCAACGCGCCACGGCAAGCCTGGTTTCGGAAGTCCCCGCCGACACCGCTGCCGTCAACGCCGCTGAAGGATGACCAAATTTATCCGAAAGGAATTTCAAAACTGTGGGAGAACAAAAGTTGTATTTGGTGACCGGGGGAGCCGGCTTCATCGGTTCGCATATTGCCGACGCCCTGTTGCGGCGCGGCGACCGCGTGCGCGTGCTTGATAATCTAATGACCGGCAAGCGGAAAAACATCGCGCACATCGCTGGCGAAATCGAATTCATCGAAGGCGATATTCGCGACACCGCGACGACTCAACAGGCGATGGAAGGCGTCAGCGTGGTCTTTCATGAAGCGGCGATTCCGTCCGTGCCGCGCTCGGTCAAAGAGCCGCTGCTCAATCATGAAGTCAACGTCACCGGCACGTTCAATGTCTTGATGGCGGCGCGCGATGCCGGCGTGCGGCGCGTGGTCTTCGCCGCGTCCAGTTCGGCGTATGGCGAAACCGAAGTCCTGCCGAAACAGGAAGACATGCTGCCCAGCCCGCTGTCGCCTTATGCCGTGGCCAAACTGGTGGGCGAATTTTACGCACAGGTGTTCACGCGGGCTTACGGTTTGGAGACGGTTTGCCTGCGCTATTTCAATGTCTTCGGGCCGCGCCAGGATCCAAGCTCGCCGTATTCCGGCGTGATTTCCAAATTCATCACTTCGCTGATTGAAGGGCAGCCGCCCGTGATTTACGGCGACGGCGAACAATCGCGCGATTTCACTTATGTTCAAAACGTGGTGGACGCGAACCTGATCGCGGCTGACGCGCCTGCCGCAGCCGGACAAGTAATGAACCTCGGCCTGTGCGAACGCACCACGCTCAATCAATTGCTGGCCGAATTGCAGCGCATCATCGGAACCAACCTGCCCACGCGCTACGAAGAGTCGCGCGCGGGCGACATACGCCATTCGCTGGCCGACATCGCGCGCGCCGAAGAACTGCTCGGTTACAAACCCAGCGTCGGATTGGCCGAAGGGCTGCGCCGCACCGTGGAATGGTATCGAAGCAATTCATAAGATCGAATTGAGTGCGCCCACGAAAGCGTGGGCGCACTGACCTGCCCATCAGCCAATGCCGCTTCTTTTCAATCCCTGCTACACGTTTCCGCGGTCGTGGAATATGATTCCGGCGGTTTCGATTCTTTCCCTCAATTCCTTGATTGAAAAACTTATGTCGGTGTTTTGGTCGAAAACAAAAGCTCTGGGTTTGCCGGCGGTCTTGGCCGCTGTTCTTTTGTCCGCGATGGCGAGCGATGGACAAATCGGATTCTGGCGTTGGCAAAATCCGCGTCCGCAGGGAAATCCGCTCTACGCCGTGAAATTCAGCGACGCGCGCCATGCCATCGCTGTCGGACGCGATGGCGCGATTCTGCGCACGGACGACGGCGGACAGCGTTGGTTGCTGGAACGCATCGTCGTCAACACGCCGCTTTACGGATTGGCGGTGATTGATAAAAAAGCCTGGGCGGTGGGCGCACGCGGAGAAATTCTGTTTTCCGAAAACTACGGCGACAACTGGCGCGTGCGCGGTAGCGGGACGAAAAAACATCTTTACGGCGTCTGGTTCGTCAATGAAAAACGCGGCTGGGCCGTCGGCGTCGAGGGTTTGATTCTGTCCACGGACGACGGCGGAAAAACCTGGACGCCGCAACCCAGCACGACAAACAAACAATTGTTCGGCGTGGCTTTCCTGGATGAAAAAACCGGTGTGGCCGTTGGCGCGGAAGGCACTCTGTTGCTGACCGTCAACGGCGGCCAATCATGGGAACGCAAAACCGTCGCGACAAACGCGAATTTGTTCAGCGCCTACGCCATTCCGCCGAACAGAGTGTGGGCGACGGGCGCGGACGGCGCGATTTTGCAAAGCAGGGATTTCGGCGCAACCTGGCAAGTGCAGGTCAGCAATTCGTCCAGTGCGCTGCAAGCCGTTTCTTTCGTCAACGAACAGCAGGGGTGGGCGACGGGCACTGACGGCACGATTTTGCGAACCACGGACGGCGGCGCGACCTGGAACGCGCTGCTTTCCAACAGCGCCCAAAAACTCAACGCCGTTTCTTTCGCGGACAACAAACAAGGGCTGGCAGTCGGCGAAGGCGGCGCGATTTATCTGACCGCAGACGGCGGCGAAAAATGGTCGCCGCGCACGGACGGCGTGCAGGAAATGTTCAACGCCGTTCATTTCGGCGCGGGCGAACGCGGCTGGGTGGTCGGCGTCAACGGCAACGTGCTTGCCACCACGGATCACGGCAAAACCTGGGAACCGCAAACTTCCGGCGTGACGAATAATTTGCGCGCGGTTAGTTTCGTGGACGCGCAACACGGCTGGATCGCCGGCGAACGCGGCATAGTGTTGCGCACCGAAGACGGCGGCGCGAAGTGGCTGGCCAAACCGCTGCCTTCAAAACTAGATTTGCACGCGGCGTTTTTCCTGCCTCCCAACGAAGGCTGGGTGACGGGTGAAGAAGGTTTGATCCTGCACACCACGGACGGTGGCAACACCTGGATGCCGCAAAATTCCACCTGTCGTTATTGGCTGGAATCCATCACCTTCACCGATGGAGAAAGCGGTTGGGCGGTCGGCGAAGCGGGCTGCATCCTGCACACCGCTGACGGCGGCGCGAATTGGAAGCCGCAGGAAAGCGGCACGCGCAAATGGCTTTACTCAGTCTCTTTCGCCGACGCTGAAAACGGCTGGGCGGTCGGCGAAGAAGGTTTGATCTTACATACCAGCGACGGCGGCGCGAATTGGGCGGTGCAAATCAGCGGTGTTCCCAGCAACCTGCTCGGTATCAAAGCCATCAACGCCAAACAAGCCTGGGCCGTCGGTTTGAACGGCGTCATCCTGAGTACTGAAAACGGTGGCAGACGCTGGCAACGCGACACCAGCAACACCACTTCGCCGCTGCGCGCCGTCACCTTTCACGACAATGGCGGCTGGGCGGTCGGACGCGACGGCGTGATTCTGCGATACGCCGGCAAAGGCGTCGGCGAATTACGAACCATTCTGGGAAACAAATGAAAATCCTGTTGCTGGAAACCCTCCACGACGAAGCCGTCGAATTGCTGAAAACCTTCGGCGATGTTCACCAAATCGAAAGCCTCGATCCCCATCACGTCGTCAAACACTTCGCGGACGCCGCCGCCGCGCTGACGCGAGGGCGCGGACGCATTCCGCGCGAAGCCTTGCTGGCAGGCAAACAATTGAAATGCGTAGCGCGTTGCGGCGCGGGCACGGACAACATTGACGTGGCCACGGCAACCGAACTGGGCCTGCCCGTGCTGTTTTCGCCCGACGGCACGACGTTTTCCGTCGCTGAACACGCGATGATGTTGATGATGGCCGTGGGCCGCAAACTGACGCTGCTCGACCGCGAAGCCAAACGCGGCAATTGGGAATTCCGCAATCGCGCCGGCATCGGCCTGGAACTCTTCGGCAAAACGCTGGGCGTCGTCGGCTTCGGCAAAATCGGACAGCGCACCGCCGAACTCGCGCAAGCTTTCGGCATGCAGGTGCTGTACTGGAGCGCGCACACTCGCAATGACAATTACCAATTTGCTGAACTGGAAGAGCTGTTTCGACAAGCCGATGTGGTTTCGATCAGTCTGGCCTTGAATGACGACACTCACGGTCTGGTCAATGAACGCTTGATTTCGCTGCTCAAACCCACGGCCATTCTGGTCAACACGGCGCGCGGCGAAGTGCTGGAAGAAACGGCGCTGGTCGCGGCATTGGCCGAAAACCGAATCGCCGGCGCGGGACTGGACGTGATGGCCGACGAACCGCCGCCCGTCGATCATCCGTTTTTCGGTTTCGACAATGTTGTCATCACGCCGCATCTGGCCACCATCACCGACGTGGCCTATCGCAAAATGTGCGTCGAAGTCGCCGCACAGGTCGGCAAGGTTTTGAAAGGTGAAGTTCCTGATGTGCGCGGAGTGCGAAATCCCCGGGTGCTATAATTCGTTTCCATAACATCGTTTATTTACAAAGGAGAAAATCACGCATGGAAATCGCTCCTCATGTTTCTGTTGATCCCAAAATACACCACGGCGCTGCCGTCATCACCGGAACGCGAATGCCGGTTTCGATTATCGTTGGCTCGCTGGCCGGAGGAATGAGCAAGGAAGATGTCAGCCGCGAATACGTCGTGACCATAGAGCAAATTGATGCGGCGCTCTCTTTCGCGGCGGAATTGGTGTCCAAGGTTCAAGCAACCTCGCTTGCCGGAGCCTGAACGATGAATCTGCTGATTGACGAGAATATACCGCGCTCGTTGGCTGTCGAGTTGGCGGCGTTGGGATTCAACGTGCAGGATGCCCGCGACATCGGTTTACTTAATCATCCTGACGAAGATGTTTACCGAGTTGCCTATGAGACGGATGCCATCATTATCACGCGAGATCGCGGTTTTACGGATGAACGAAACTGGCCACCTGAGTTCACGTCCGGTGTAATCTTTATCTACCTGCCGGATGAAGCCACAACTGACCTCGTCAAAACCAAAATCCGAAATTTACTGACGCAGCGTTTACCGGAATCATTGCTGGGCGCGATTACCTTCGTCGAACCACAGCGTGCGCTGTCCAACATCCTGCGTCGCCGTCCGAAGGCTTC
>CAZRXE010001536.1:0-1894 GCA_964603695.1 uncultured Heliomicrobium sp. | reverse complement strand
AAGTGCGGCGATTGCAGCATCGCTTCGACCGTCAATAGCGCGCCTTTGTAAAAGTCTGTTTCGCGGCGGAACAAATCTTCGTACCGTTTTTGTTCGTCCAATTCCAAAGGCCGCCGGAACGCCTTCAATCCGAATTCGCGTACAAAACGCGCGCGGCACGCCGCTGAAGGTTTGCAAGGGATAATGCCGCGCCGGTCGCCGCCTTGAAATGCATTGCGCGCCAATCGCTCCGCCGCCGCGCTGTAAGCTTCCACCAGCAGCGGTGACAGACTTTGTGATTGATACTGATTCTTGAAACCATTGACGACATCTTCGAGTGGGAATTGATTCGCGGGCGCGCTTTGATCGCCGAGCAAATCGCGGACGGTGTTGTTGTATTGGCTGTGCGTCAATCGCCGCAGCGCGACGGTCGGCCGCTTGCCGCTTGCCGCATCTTCTTCACGAAGCTTCAACGCGCTGGCCAGTTCCGCGTCAGACATTTTTGCCAGGCGCTGAACCCAGGCTTTCAACACATCTTCTTCCACGCTGCCTTGCTTGATGCGTTCGCCGCCTGCGTGCGGAATGCGTTTGGTGGGCTTTGTCAGCAGTAACGATTCTAACGGATTTTCACGGTTTACCAGTCCGACCAGCGACTTGCCGAAAGCTTCGATCTGTTCGGCGCTGGCATCTGGTTCAGGGAAAAGCAGTCGCGTCACCGAGGCTACGCCGTCCGAGTTATGACAAGACCGGCAGGCGGCTTTTTCCAGCACTGGGTAAAGTGTCTTTGAGAAGGAAACCTCTTGCGCCGGAAAGGAAGCCTCCTGGCTCCAGGCAATGAAGAAAGCAAGAATCAGAATGAATATGACTTTTGCCGATTTACTTGTGTTCTCGCCAGACATCTGCGGTTCTCCTGATCGTGAGCTTTGCGTCAAAAAAGCTTGGTTTAATGCTTGCGGCCCTGCCCGTACAAAATCGCGCCAGTTCGCGCGCCGGTATGCGTCCCACGCTCCAGCACTGGCTTGCCATTGACGATGACGTATTCGACGCCGGTCGCGTACTGATGCGGTTTCCCGAAAGTCGCGTTATCAATTATGGTGTCGGCATTGAAAATTGTTACATCCGCCCATTGTCCCTGTCGCAGCAAGCCTCGGTCGTAAACACGAATCTTCGCGGCATTGGCCGAAGTCATCTTGCGCACGGCTTCTTCCAGCGACAGCAGTTTTTCTTCGCGCACGTAACGACCCAGCACGCGCGGAAACGTGCCGTAATAGCGCGGGTGCGGATGCCCGGCGGCTAGCGGGCCTTCGGTTTTGACCGCTGTGCCGTCGGAACCAATGGAAACGAACGGTTGTTTTAGGGCGTAGCGCATGTCTTCTTCGGTGTGATGAAAGTAAACCGTCGGCACCGAACCTTCGTTTTCGGCCAGCAATTCAAACAGAACGTCGAGCGGCGGCTTGCCAATCGCCTGGATGACTTCGCTCATGCGTTTGCCTTGGAATTGTTTGTATTTCGGATTTCGGAACGTCACCAGCAGCATGCCTTCCCAGCCGCCAGTCGCCGTGTAATGGTTGTACCAGTCGGAGCCGGGAATACCGTTCAGGATCTCTTTTTCCAAACGCGGACGCAGCGACGAATCTTTCAGCCGCGCAATCATCGCTTTGCTGCCGCCTTCGTGCGCCCAGGGCGGAATAATGCTGGACAAATTGTTTTGCCCGGCGCGATAGGGATAAACGTTGGCTTCGACCAGTTGGCCTTGGGCGCGGGCGTTGGCAATCAGCGCGACCAAGTCCGGCATCTTGCCCCACAATTTATGTTCGGCAATTTTCAGGTGAATGATGTCCACGGGCAGTTTGGCGCGGCGGCCAATTTCCAGTGCTTCGGCGACGGATTTGAATACGCCGTCGCCTTCGGTGCG
>CAZRXE010001535.1:0-5174 GCA_964603695.1 uncultured Heliomicrobium sp. | reverse complement strand
TGATGGTTCCCTGCCGCGTCGGATACAGGCGCGGCAAATATTCCTGCGACCAGAAGAAAAACAGCTTGTCGCGTCCCTTGTTGAAATTCGTGCCCGGAATCAGCACCGGCCCGCCGATGTTGCCGCCCCAATAATTAAAGCGGTAACGCGGTTTCGCCTGATTGCGGAGGTTGTTGAAAAACTCGTTGGCGTTGAATTGTTCGTGGCGTTTGAAATAAAACCCGCCGCCATGAAAATCGCGCGTGCCGTTTTTGATGACCACGTTGATCGTGCCGCCGCTGCTGCGTCCGTATTCGGCCTGATAGTTGGTCAGCAAAACTTTGACTTCGCCGATGGCGTCGAGTCCCGGCGCGAGGTACGGCCCCAGTTGCGAACCGGTGTCGAGCGAAGACACGCCGTCGAGCGTCAGATTCAGCGTGCCGCTGCGCGAACCGTTGACCGTGACGCCGACCAGATTGTTCCAACCCGGCGCTTCGCGATTGGCAGTGTCCACTACGCCGGGCAGCAAACGAACCAGGCCCATGTAATCGCGGCCTTTCAGCGCAATGCTTTGAATCTGTTGTTCGTCAATCAAACCGGCGCGTTCGGCGCTGTTGGTTTGAATCAGCGCCTGTTCGGCGGTGATGGTGACGGTCTGGCTCATGTCGCCGACTTCGAGCGCAATGCGGCGCACCGCCACGCGCTCGTTGGCCGTGACGACGATGCCTTTTTGCTCGAAGCGTTTGAACCCCCCCGCCGTGACAACCAGCGTATAGGTGCCGGGCAGCAGGTTCGGCGCGACGAAGTTGCCGTCGCTGTCGGCGTTCACCGTCACCATGCGCGCGGTTTCCTCGTTGGTGACTTCGACTTTGGCGTTGGGAACGACGCCGCCGTTGGGATCGGTCAGGATGCCGGAAATTTGCCCGGTCAATCCTTGCGCCGCGGCGGCAATGGATAGGGTGGATAGAAGAGTCAGGGACAGCATCGCCCGCAACCATCTATTCGTGATCTGTGACATAGCTCCTCCTGTTACTACATTGGGGCTGGAACCCAGCCGGATCAGCGTTTTATTACGAAGAACTGCCGACGCCTTGACGCGGCATTTCTTCGCAACACTTCAATGCGCGTAGAAAAGCTTGTTTGTCAGCAAAGCCGGATTTCCTGTGGTCTCCAGGAAAGTTGGTCAAACCGATTTATGATGAGAGGGATGGAAAAACTTAGAGTCGAATCGGTCACTGTCTGAATTTTCAATTCAGACAGTGACCTTTGAAGATTGCATTTAGACCGTTTCCCACTGCCGCGTCCTGGCGGACTTGAGTACGGCATCGCAAACCGAATCCGTCGCCAAACCGTCGCGGAAAGTCGGCGGGCATTCCTTGCCTTCGCCGACCGCTTGCAGAAAGTCCGCGAATTGATGAATGAACGTGTGTTCGTAACCGATCTGCAAACCCGGAACCCACCAACGATTCATATACGGGTGGTCGCCGTCCGTGACGTGAATGCTGCGCCAGCCGCGCACAATGCCTTGATCGTGGTGGTCGAAGTATTGAATGCGGTGGAGGTCGTGCAAATCCCAAAACGCCGAAGCATGTTCACCGTTGATTTCCAACGTGTAGAGTGCCTTGTGCCCGCGCGCATACCGCGTGGCTTCAAACGAGGCGAGCGAGCCGTTGTCAAACCGACAGAGGAACAAACTGGCATCATCAATGCCGACCGGTTCGACCTTGCCTGTCAGATTGTGTTGGCGCTCTTTGATGAAGGTTTCCGTCACCGCCGAAACTTCTTTGATCGCGCCGTTGAGCCACATCGCGGTGTCAATGTTGTGCGCCAGCAAATCCCCCGTCACGCCGCTGCCGGCGACGGCCACGTCCAACCGCCACAGCCCTTCGCCACCTTGCGGCAAATCCTGCGAAATCGTCCAGTCCTGCAAGAACTTCGCACGGTAATGAAAGATGCGTCCGAAGCGGCCTTCGTCAATCAAGTGTTTCAGCAAAGTCACAGCCGGCACGCGGCGGTAGTTGTACCAAACCGTATTCGGCACTTTGGCGGCTTCGACGGCTTCGACCATCGCCTGCGCTTCTTCGGCGTTGCGTCCCAGCGGCTTTTCGCACATCACCATCTTGCCCGCCTGCGCGGCGGCAATCGCGATTTCGGCGTGCGTGTCGTTCGGGCTGGCAATGTCAATCAGGTCAATGTCTTTGCGTTCGATCAGCTTGCGCCAATCGGTTTCAATGGATTCGTAGCCCCAATTATCCGCAAACGATTTCACGCGGTCAGCATTGCGCGCGCAAACGGCCTTCAGCACAGGCTGAAACGGCAAATCAAAAAAACGGCCGGCTTGCAGAAACGCATTGGAATGCGTGCGCCCCATAAAGCCGTAACCCACCAATCCGATGTTCAACTGTTTTTTGCTCATAGATGTTGCTTAGCCCTGTTTTTCCTTTTTGTCAGTCAAGTTCAAACATGTTTCTCATTCTGCGCTTCTTAAACTTGGCAATCCAACGCCTGCTGCATCAAAGCCCCCGTCCACGGCCAGCGTTTGCCCATTAATAAAACTGGCGCGTTCGCTGCACAAAAACACTACGGCTTCGGCAATCTCTTCAACGGTTCCGTACCGGGCGAGCGGAATGGCGTCGCGGTAACTGGTGCGAATGTCCGCCGAATGAACCTGCGCGGCCATCGCGGTTTCCACAGGCCCCGGCGCAATGGCATTGACGCGGATACCGATGTTGCCCAACTCCGTGGCCTGCTGTTTGGTCAGATGAATCAGCGCCGCCTTACTGGTTCCATAAGCCACGCGCAAGGTGCTGGCGCGCAAACCGGAAATGGATGCGATATTGACCACGCTGCCACCGCCATTCTTGAGCATCACGGGCGCGCAGGCTTGCGTACAAAGAAATGGCCCGGACAAATTCACCGCCAGCACGCGCGACCATTCGTCAAAACCGGTTTCCAGAATCGGTTTGAAAACCGCAACGCCAGCGTTATTCACCAACGCATCAATCTGGCCAAAGCGCGCGGTAACAGCTTCGATGGCGGCGGCGACTTGCTGCGGATCGGCCACATCGCATTCAATGGGCAACACCTCGTCACGTCCGATGAAACGCTCCGCCGTCTGCCGCAGCGTCTCGGCGTCAATATCGAGCAATGCCACGCGATAGCCCTCAGCTAAAAAACGCTCCGCAATCGCCAGCCCGATGCCACGTGCCGCTCCCGTCACGACCGCGACTTTTCCAGTAATGCCTTGTTCAAATTTCATAGTGCTTGGGGCGTAATTCAGGCCGCTCTTCGCAATGCCATTTCCGATGCTTCTATGTCTGTTTGTCAGCGAGCTGTTTCATCAGGTCGGCAATCACCTGGTCTTTTTCCTGCAACGCCTGGTCTTTTTCCTGCAACATTACCTGATACTCCTGATCTTTTTCGTTTAGCAAACGGTTGATCGTCCGATCTACCTCCTGTTCGGCATCCATTTCTCGGCGCACTTGCGGGTCGAGAGCGGCACGTGCCAATCGTTCGACCATTCTTTTCACGAGCGGATCGCTCAGATCGCCAACGTAGTTCAAAATTTGCGGGTTCTCAGTGCGATGTTCCTGATTGAAAACCATAAGTACTCCTTCCAGCCGTGTTCTTGCGGCATCGGTCAACAACGGGATTTGCACCGTATAACTTTCGTGATTGAGCAATTCGATGAATGGTTCGCGGGGGCGCGGCGCAATGGTTTTGCCTGTCAGTACGTCCGTCAATTGATGCTCCATTTTGAAAACTGCCGGATAGCCCTTCGCCAGTTTGAAGCCCAACAGGTAAACCGTCACGATGGGCAACGCCATCTTGCCATCCGCCAGCGCGCCAGTATCTTCTTCCCGATAAGTTTCCGCCAGATAACGGCGAAAGCGCATGATGTCGAGCAGGTGTTTCGCCTTCTGTAACTCAATCAGGACCTTGCGTCGTTCGCCTGCCAACGTTTTGACGACCGCCTTGAAATCAAGCCGGAGGATATTGATGCCGTAATCTTCCGATTCGGTCAGGGTTTCCTGTGGTTTGATTTCAAGGCTGACAATTTCTTCTCCCAGAATCACGGATAACAATTCACGCGCAATTCTTTCATCTTCCAGTAAGTATTTGAAAGCTGTGTCGTAAATTGGATTCGCGATTAACATAACGACTCACTGTTGCCCCTAATTCCATCCGTGGGCATCGCGCACCGCGATCATCGCGGCCAGAATGTCGTTCCAGGTTTGCGGATCGGTCATGGTTTCATTCGAGAACATACAGCCATCCCAGTTGATGTGCTGTGTGCTCTTCGTCACGTTGCCGTCCGCATCGCGCAGCCACAGACCTGCGGCGCGAGTGATGTCCATTTTGCCGTTCGGATCGTTGGGCAGGCAGTGGCGACCGGTTTTGTCGTGCGTGCCGGAGCCTTTGACCGTGCCGTCGTTCTGGGCAACGTGGAAATCCTTGACCCACGGACGCAGCACGCTGGTCATTTTGCCCAGGGCTTCGTAAAGCACGTCTTTGTCCTGCCAGTCGTAACCTTCCGGCAACAGCGAATGTTGCGGCGCGTTGTAGCCCATTGTGAAAAGCATGGTGTGCGCCATGTCGGCTTGAATGCCGAGCGTCTCAGGACGACCGACCTCTTCCAGCAAATCATTCAAATCTTTCCAACTGTGCATCCCACCCCAGCAGATCTCGCCTTCGGCGGCCAGGCGTTCGCTGAAGCCTTCGGCAATGTTGCAGGCTTCGCGGAAAGTGTCGGCGATTTTTTTGGTGTTGCCGACCGGATCAAGCGCCCAATCGCCAGGCGAACAGGACGAATCAATGCGCACCACGCCATATTGGCGAATGCCGAGCTTATTGAGCTTTTGCGCGATTTCGCAGGATTTGCGAACTTGCGTCAGAAAGGCATTGCGCTCTTCTTCCGAACCCATTGCCGAACCGCCGCCGGTCGGTCCCCAAACGGGCGCGACCAGCGAGCCGATGACCAAGCCGCGCGAAGCAACTTGATCGGCGAGTTCTTTCAACTGGTCATCGGTCGAATCAATGTCCGTGTGCGGCAAGGATAGAAAAATGTCCACGCCATCGAATTTCTGGCCGTTGACTTCGGCGGCAGCCGTCATATCCAGCATCGTTTCAAATTCGATGATCGGTTCGGCGTCCGGGCCACCTTTGCCGACCAGTCCGGGCCAGGTTGCGTTGTG
>CAZRXE010001534.1:0-3832 GCA_964603695.1 uncultured Heliomicrobium sp. | reverse complement strand
GCAGCCCCAGGATTCATTGCCTACGCCCCAGTAACGCACCTTCCACGGTTCGCGTTGTCCGGCGGCGGCGCGCTCGTCGGCCAACGTGGTCGTGCCTGCGGGTGAATTGCAGTAATCCACCCACTCGTAAAAATCTTTTGGCGTCAGGCTGCGCAAATTGGCTGCCAAATAAGGCTGCGCGCCGCTCAATTGGCAGAAGCGCAAAAACTCGTCCGTGCCGAATTGGTTCGGATCGTATTTCCACGGGCCATCCGGCGCGCCTTTTGGCCATTCGAGCGCGTCCACCCAGAAGTTAGGACGGCGCGGACGCTGCGCTTTTGCGCCAATCCCGTCGCGCCAGTTGTAACTGTCAGCAAAACATCCGCCCGGCCAGCGCACAACACTGGCCTTGATCTTCTTCATCGCTTCGACCAGTTCTTTGCGAATGCCGCCGATATTCGGGACTTTGGAATTTTCGCCAACCCAGATGCCGTCATAAACCACGCCGCCCAGATGTTCGGCGAAGTGGCCGTAAATTTCCGGCGCGATTCTGCCGATGGGTTCGTCGAGCAAAACTTCGATTCGGGCGTCGGCCAATTTAGCTTGTGGCGTGGCGGCGCGGCTGTTGGCCAGCAAAAGCAGGCTGCTTGTTAATGCGGAATTGATGAACTCACGTCGTTTCATGGAGTATCCTTGATTAAAGCGGACGAGATGTCCGTGCTTCTGCCAATATCACTTCACCGCTGTCACTTCACCGACACGCGCAAAACCGTCAGTGAATTGGGAGAAAGTTTGGCGACCACCCGGCCCGAAGAAATAGGCATTGTTTGCTCAACCGGCGAAAGTTTTCTGGCATTGTCCAAACTGTTTTCCGCGTTCAAATCCTCGCTGGCCAAAACAAAGGCTTTCGCGGTTTGAGCGAGTTTTGACGCACCTGTCAGCGCAATGTGAACTTCTTTTGACGCGGCTTCGGTGTTGACAATTTTCAGCACCACTTCGCCGGTCTTGTCGTCGAGCGAGGCGCTGGCAAACAGATTCTGCTGACCGTTTTTCGGCGAGCCGTTCAATTGCACAGACAGCACGCGGGTGCCGCGATTCGCGCTGAAAAGTTTCTGCACGTAGTAATTCGGCGTGCCATACGAACGCAGGTTGTCGAACCAGATCAGATTTGGCGTCCATTGCCAGGCGTCCAGGTGCGCAAACAGCGGTGCGTAAGAAGCCATTTGCACGACATCGGCGTTGCGTTCGAGGCCGGTCATAAACGCAGCTTCAGACAGGGCGCATTCCCAATTGTTTTTGTTGTCGGGGCTGACGGTTCGCACGCTTTGCGCCGCGTATTCACCGGCGAAAACCTTCGGGCCGGTACGCGGGTATTCGTCATAACGCCCGGCGTTGTCGCGAAACCATTTCGGCGGCATGTAGTAATGCTCGTCCACGATGTCCGCACCCAACCGCCGCAGTTCGCCCCACAAATAATGAAAGCGTTCGTCGTTGGGCGAAGGGCCTGCGCTGCTAATCAATTGAATTTTCGGATATTTGGCTTTGATGGCTTTGGCAAAACGCTCGTAGCGTTCGACGTATTGTGGCCCCCACTGTTCATTGCCCACGCCAATCAATTTCAGATTGAACGGCGCGGGATGTCCCATCGCGGCGCGCTTGCGGCCCCAGGTCGTCGCCACTGAACCGTTGGCAAATTCGATCAAATCCAGCGTGTCCTGAATGTAATGCTCCAAGCCTTCGAGCGGCGCGAGTTCCGCCGAATTGAACTGACAGGCCATTCCGCAATTCATAATCGGCAAAGGCTCCGCGCCGATGTCTTCGCTGAGCAGAAAGTATTCGTAATAGCCGAGGCCAAACGACTGGTAATAATCCGGCGTCGGACGATGGCGAAATTCCGTGTTCCAGCGATTGACGATCAAGCGGCGTTCAGATGGTTCGCCAATCGTTGTTTTCCATTGATAGCGCGTTTCCAGATGCCGCCCTTCGACAATGCAGCCGCCGGGAAAGCGCAAAAAGCCCGGTTTCATGTCGGCCAGCAATTGCGCCAAATCCGCGCGCAAACCATTTGGCCGATTTTTCCAGGTGGTTTTCGGATACAGCGAAATCAAATCCACATCCATAGCGCCTTGCCCTTCCACGACTAAATTCAAATGCGCTTTGGCGCTGGTGGCAGTCGGGCGAATCGTGGCCGAATAAGTTTTCCAAACCGGCGTCAATCCGGTCAGCACGACTTCGCCGAGTTTTTTTCCGCTGTCGTCTTCCAGTTCAACGCGCAAACTGGCCGCCGCGCCGCCTGCTGTTCGCGCTTTGACGGAAAAATTGTATTCCGCGCCTTGTTCCACGCCGATTCCACGAAAGCCTTCGTTGGTCACGCCGAAGCCGCCGCCGGAAGTCAGCGTAATTTGTAGGTAATGCGCGTTGGCTTTTTCACTGCCTGAAGCGGCGTCAAAAATTTGTAGCGAGCCTTTGGCGTCGCCGCGCGTCATTCGCTTCCAGCCCATCATCGGATCAGGAAACTCGAAGGATTTGTTTTTCACGCGTTCGGGATACAGTCCCCCGTCCGCGCCAAAATTGATGTCTTCAAAAAACAAACCAAACATTGTCGGCGCAATGGCCGCGCCGGGACGATCTACCTGCACGTTGATGGCGTTGGATTGCGCCTTCATCAGCGGCGCTTGCAACAGCGCGAAGCCGAAGACACAACAAAAAACGAACGCCTGCCGGAATGGATTCGCTGGTGTTTTCATAGATTCTCGAAAGCTTTGCTGTGATGTGGGAAATTCAGTGGAACCGCTTTGCTCAAGAACGCTGCTCATTTTTGCCAGAAATGAGCAAGCGTCAAGCATGGCCAGTCGGTTTCGGAATGAATCGGGAAGCTTCCCGGCGAGAGCGGGAAGAATATCAGACCTTCAAGACCTTGATGCCTTTGCTCAAAAACGGAACCAGCGCCGCTTTGGAAGCGCCACCATCGGTGATGAGCAAATCAATTTCGCGCGCGGCCCAGATCAACGTGGTTCCGGTTACGCCGAGCTTGCGATGATCGGCGACCACCACGCGGTAGCGCGCCTGACGCAGCATCTGACGATGAATGGCGGCCTGGTCAGGGTAGTTAGTAGTCAATCCGTGTTCGGGATGAATGCCGTCCACGCCAATGAAAATCTTGTCCACGAACATTTCGCTGACGCTTTGAATCGCGGTTGGCCCGACCAATGCGAACCAATCGGGACTCAAGAAACCGCCGGACATAAAGACTTTCAGGTCGCCACGATGGCTGAGTTCCATGGCTATGTTGACGGCGTTGGTGACGACCGTGATGTTCTTGCGATGGCGCAAACTGCGCGCCACTTGCGTGGTGGTCGTTCCCGCGCCGATGCTGACGACCTCGCCATCGGCAATCATCTCCGCCGCCGCCAAACCAATCTGGCGCTTTTCGGCGGAACATTGCTGCTCCTGTTCGCCGAAAGAAGAAACGTGGCGGAACGGTTCATAAAGCGCAGGCTCCACGGGAACCGCGCCGCCGTGCGTGCGCCGCAACAAGCCCTGCTCTTCCAGTTCTCGCAAGGCGCGCCGGATGGTCGAAGGCGAAAGGGACAAATCCACTGCCAGTTTTTCGACAGTGACTTCGCCAGTGGTCAACAGTTCTTTCAGGATGTGTTGGGATCGTTCCTGCTCTGCGGAAGTGGTTGTGTCCATAATTCTCTTTGAATTAGTTTCAAGGAATCGCAACTCGAAAGCGGAGCTTATCGCACTACGACTTGCAGGCTACGACTGAAGTAGACAAACCACAGATGGACATTGATGCTCACCGATAAACACAGACCGATCCTGAAATTCAATCCGTGTTTATTCGTGC
>CAZRXE010001533.1:0-5505 GCA_964603695.1 uncultured Heliomicrobium sp. | reverse complement strand
GCATACGGTGCAAGCGGCGCAATCATCGCGTTAAAACTCACCGACGGCGTTTGTGGCCGGCGCGAAGGCGAAGGCATTCCCATCGGATCAGGGTTTTGTGGTTCAGGCCAGGCTGGTTGCGGTCTTTCGCCGACAGGTTTTCCGGCAGCCTTGTCCGAGTTGTAGGTTCTGGTCGCGGCGTTGAACGCAGGCTCGGCTTCTTTTCGCCAACGCTTCAACTCCGCTTCGTAATTGGCTACAAGCTCCGGTTCTGCCTGAATCTTGCGGTACTGCGCAACGGCCTTTTCCCAATCGGCCAGCGTGCGCGTCAGCGCGGGGCTTTTTTTCAGGCCTTTCAGGCTGATCCAGGTTTGAATCGGTGTGCCGCCCCACGGCGCGCCAATGACGCCCACCGGGCAGCCCAGCGTGCGCCGCAATTCTTTGGCAAAAAAATACGCGACGGCGGAAAAACCTTTGGCCGTGTCAGGCGCGCTCAGTTGCCATTGGCCGGAAACATTGGTTTGCGGTTCGGCGGCGGTTTTCAGCGTGATTTTGAACAGGCGCAATTGCGCGTCGCTGGCTTGTGGAATGGCTTCGGCGGCGTTGTGCGCCGATGACAGCGGCAAGCCCATATTGGATTGTCCGCCCGCCAACCAGATTTCGCCGACCAGCACATCGCGAAAAACAAGGCTTCCGACTTTCATCTCGCGCGGTTCGGCGCTGGCGGGTAACGGCGCGAGTTTGACCATCCATTGGCCTTTTGCGTCGGCAGTGGCGCTTTGCTTCTGTCCGGCAAATTCCACCGTCACGCTTTCGCCCGGCGCTGCCGTTCCCCAAATCGGCACTGCCGCATCGCGCTGCAACACCATGTGGTCGCCGAAAATGGCTGGCAATTTGATTTCTGCCCGCGCTACTTGCGACAACGCAACCACGACCAACAAAACAAACCAGGCTTTTGTTCTCATTCGATTCCTCATTGCTTTGCTCCAACGGCTTGCTCCGGTTTCGCCAACAGCAGCGGTTGTTTTACATCCTCAAACTGATTACCGAACACCGCCACGCCGATGGCGTGCGGCCCGATTTGAATGCCAACCGGTGAATGTTCAATGCGGTTGCCGTCAATCAACACGTCCACAAACCGCACCAGGCCTTGATCTTTTGGCTTGTCTTCGGCGCTGGGCGGCACGGCAATGCGTTGGTTGTAGCGCAATGTGTTGCCTTTGATGATGCCGCCCAGCAATCCGGGCACGGGTTTCGGCACAACTTCATTGACGAAAAACTGCTGGCCGTTCGGAATGTTGTATTGCACTGCGCCGAATTTGGTAATACGCAAATTGCCGTCCATCAAACCGATGAAGCTGAACGGCAGATTTTTTTCGGGATTGTTGCCGCGCGGGCCGATGCCTGGGTGATAGGTGTTGGCGTAGCGCACGTCGTTGTAGCGAAACTGAACGAACCACCCGCTTTGCCCCCAGATGCCCTGGCTGCGTTCGACGCGGCAACCTTCGACAATGTAATCGTAAAAGCTGCCCCACAATTGTGCGAAGGCGCTGGTGTCATAGCCTTCGCTTTTATAAACGATCATGTGCCGCATCACAGACCAGATGCCCACGGTGCTGCTGGCGTCAGGCGGCACGTCCCACGCGCGATCAAGCGTCAATTCATTCGTCGTGTTGGTTTTGATTTCGCGGTATTGCCCCGCGCCTTTGCCGTCCAGAATCAGGACGCCCATGTCTTCAAATTCGCGCGGGATGAAATTGGCTTTCCTGAAAGCGAGTGTCAAACCATCCACTTTGTCCGGCAGGCCAAACCAGGCCGCCGTCGGGCCGGCGCGATTGCCATTGCGCGGCTCGATTTCGATGTAACCGCGCAAGGCCGCAGCGCCGGCAGCGGTTGTTTCCGGTGCTTTGTCAAAAGGCTTTTCCAGCCAGATGGTGTCAGCATTGTTGTCCACAATGCGCCGCGATTGGCCTGCGCCCGTGCCGCCGTTGTAAGCGCGCACGTATACCATTCCATCGCGGAAGCTGCCCGGCGTAAAGCCGTTCGCGAAGCCGTCCGCATTTACTTTGCCGTCGTTGGCGAAACGCAGGAACGGTTTGTCCGCAGTGTTGTTGACTTCGATGGGCGCGCCCCAATATTGCGCCACGGGACGCGCAGTCGGCAGCGCGCTGATGTCCAGCGTCATCGCTTCGCGTTCGCCGCGCACGAAGTTGTAGCTTTTGTTGCGCGCCGAATAGATGTATTTCATCCCCGATTGGCCGTAGCTCCACGACGATGAGGCGCGCAATTCATTGTCTGAAGCCACAACGTAATGCGCGCCGCCGCCCAGCACAGTCCAGTTGTAGCCCATCGCGTTGCCGAAGGAATTGCCCGTGAGGCGCGCATTTTTGATATTGGTGAAATGGTTGTGGCCGCCCTGAAACAGGCAATCGCTGACCTCGAAGTTCGTGATGTTGCCGTTGCGAAAGTTGTATGCGCCGTCGCCGTTGTATTTCTTCGCCCAGATTTCAGGATGCTGTTCGATCTGCCGTTCGGGATGGCCGCTCATCAGCCAGTGCGCAAAATTCACACGCCGGAAAAACACATCGCGCGTTGCGCCCCAGGGTTTGAGTCTGGGCTGCAAGTCTTTGGGAATGCCGCGCCCATAGCTCAGATCCACAAAGATCGTGTCCACTTTGCGCGCGATAAACGTCAGGTCTTCCACCGCATAAGGCGCTGCGCCATAAACGGCCGCAGATTTGAAATCGGCGAGGCTTTGCGGCTCGTCCACCGGCCATTTCAAAATTGTGGCGTCGCGCTGCTGGCCGCGCAGAACAGTGCGTTCGGGCAGGCAAATCCAATCCGTCAGGCGATAGGTTCCCCACGGCAGATAAACCACGCCGCCGCCGTTTTTTTCCGCCGCCGCCAATGCCTTGCGAATGGCTGCTGTGTCATCCGTAACGTCATCGCCGCGCGCACCGAAATTTTTGACGTTGAAAACGGTGGTCGGCCATTGGTTTGCGCGTTTGATCCGTACGGTCAGGGCTTCACTCCAACCGGCCGCGCCACCAAAACCATTGTGCGCGCAAAGCTGATAATTGCCTTCGGGCAAATCTGTCGGCAGTTTGAAGGTCAATGAGAAACGCTCGAATGTGTCCGCCTGCACCGTGCGCCAGGTGCCGCCCGTTTGTGCGCGCAAAGCCACGCGCGGCGTGCCTTTGTCATCCGGCAACAGAAAATCCTTGCCGATAAGTTGGACAGTTGCGCCCGCCGCCGCTTCGTTTTGTGTGAGTCCGGGCAGAAGTTTTGTCGCTTGCAGAAACCACAACTGCGGACGGTTGAGGACGACAGCCGGGGGCCTGCTTGCAGTTCGGCAGCGAACAAGCCCGGCGCGAATTGTTCCGGCAAGATGAATTTCAATGAACCATCACGGGCTTGCAGCGTCACCTGCGACGATGCTGACGCAGGCGCTGCCGTCGTTGAAGGCTTTTGCTCCGGCGTTTTGGCGTCGCCGTCGGTCAAACGCCAGACGCGAATCTTGCCAATCTGGCCAAGCCCGCCGCCATACACCAAAACTACATTGCCCGGCGCAACACTATCCGACGCCCAAAAAACAACGGGCGCAGTGCCCGCGCCGACGCATAACGCGAAGGCAAGCACTGCGCCCAAAATGTAGATGATTCTCTTCATCAGAACGTCAGTTTTACGCCAAGTCGCATTAAGCGCCCTGGCGTGGTGTTGTTGCGGTCGAACCGGCCAAAGCCGCTGACGATGGTGAACGCGGAAGCGTTCGGATCGGTGATGTTCGTGCGATTGTACGCGCCGACGAAATCATGCGCGTTGTTCGGGTTGATGAAAAAGTTGGTGTGGTTCAGCGCATTGATGAAATCCGTGCGCAAGTCGAGTTTCACGCGCTCGCCGACTTTGAAGGTCTTGGAGATGTTGGCGTCGTAAAACGTCGTCCACGGATTGCGCGCCCCTGATAGCGAACGCGGCGCGTTGCCGAAGGCCGGGTTATCCAGCGAACCTGGCACGCTGAAAGCCGCCGGATTCAGGAAACGCGCGCCGGTGTTGTTGCCGTAAGGATCGTTTTGCCAGTTGTCAGTCGTTACCGGCACGCCTGCGACCAGATTCGGGCGCAGCGTCGTCGTGCCTTCCAGCGCGTTGCCGCCGCCTTGCGAAATCCAATAGCCGATGCTGCCCAGCCGCACCCACACCGGATAGCCCGCCTGCGTGCTGAACAGTCCGGCGGTTCGCCAGCCGCCGAAGAGATTATTGAGAGTGTTGTTTTTGATATTCAACAAACGGCCTTTGCCCAGCGGCAATTCGTAGCTGTAGCCGGCGGTGAATTTGTGCGGAATGTTGTAGGTGGATTCCGCGCGTTCGGCGCGCAGGTCGAAAAAGTTCTGCGGGCGTGCCAAGCCGAAAATGCCTGCGTCGGCGGAATTGCTGGAAGTCGAAACGTCGTCAATAGATTTCTGCCAGGTGTAGCTGCCTTGCATGGTCAGGCTCTTCGAGAAGCGTTGTTTGAAGCTCAAATACGCGCCGTGATAAATCGAATTGCCGTTGCGGCTGAAGAAGCTCTGAATCGGTTGATCGAAGAACTGCTGGTAAGGCCGCAAGGATTGATAGCCGGTTTCGGTGCGGACGCGATTCGCAGCATCCACCAAACCATAAGGATTCGGCACGGCGGCGCTGAAGTTGAATCTTTCTCTGACCTTCTGAATCAGCGCGGCATAGCTGGGCTGATTGATGTCAACCTGAGCGCCGAACAGATGCGTGCCTTTCGAGCCGTTGTAGGCCGTTTCCAACAGGAAATTTTTGGTCAGTTGGAATTGCAGCGCGAACGACCATTGCTGCACGTAGGGGAACGCGCTGCTCGTGTCAATGTACGGTACAGTAAACGAACCGCTGAACAGCGGCCCGCCCGACAGCGGCGCAATCGCTGCAATCGGCCCGGTCGGATTGGTTACCACATTGACGACACCTGCGTTGACGCCGCCATTGACGCCGCCGATGGATTGATTCGGCACGCTCAAGTCAGGAACCAGGAAATTGCCCAAACCGGTGATCGGTGTGCGCAATAAACTGTATGACCCGCGCGCCGTCATCCACTGGCGCGGCGTCCAGGCAAAACCGATACGCGGCTGGATGCCCGCGTAGTTCGTATTCCACAAACCTTCCGGTCTGCCGTTTTCGCCCGCAAAGACAAAGCCGCCGGTAACGGGTTTGCCGTTGAGCGTGCCCGTCACGTTCGGATCGAAGGAACCTTGCCGGTTGTATTTTTCCTTGCGCGGCGTTTCCACGTCGTAGCGCACGCCGAGATTGAGCGTGAGGTTCTGCCGCACTTTGAAATCATCCTGAAAATAGCCCGCGTAGTATTTGTAGCGGTAATAGAACGGCACTTCGATTTGCCGCACGGTGAAGCCACTGATGATGCCCAGAATGAATGTGGCGACGTTCGACCCGCCGAGCGTTGCGCCCGTCGTGCCGGGCGTGGCCGGGCCATTAGTGAATCCGCCGAAGCTGTAATTGCCGCCAAACAGC
>CAZRXE010001532.1:0-5458 GCA_964603695.1 uncultured Heliomicrobium sp. | reverse complement strand
ACCACGAGCGGTACTGACTCGCCCGCCAATCAATTCCGGCGGACTTCGATGTAATACAAATCGGTGGCGACCTCGAATTCCTCTTTTTTCAAGTCAGTCTTCAGCGTATTCCATTCCGTCGTCGGTTGAATCGTTTGCCAGTTCCCCTTGCGCCCGACTTTCACGAGCATGGCGAAGTCCTTCACATCGGCCCGCCAACGATACTTGACGCCGCCCGGCTGAAACTGCAACTCCAGAACGGGCAGCGCCGCCCGCCGCAGGTATTGATCGAAAATCGGCGTCAGGTTTTTGCCGGTCTGCTGGTTGAAAAACGCCGTCACGTCTTCGGTCATGATGTTGCGGTATTTGAACCGGTCGAAATACGCGCGCATCAACCGCCACCAACGCGCGTCATTGTTGACCACCGACCGCAGCGTGTTCAAAAAGAGCGCGCCTTTGAAATATTGATCCTGCGAAGGCGTCCGGTTGACGCCGCGCGGGGTGATGATCGGTTGCTGATTGCGGACTTTCGATTTGTAGCCGTTGGTATATTTCAGTGCGTCTTCCTTGCCGAACAGCGCCTCAACGTAAACACATTCGGCGTAAGTCGCCCAGCCTTCCTGAATCCACATATCCGAAATGTCGGTGCCCGTGATGGCATTGCCGAACCATTCGTGCGCGCTTTCGTGAATGATGATGAAGTCGAACTTCAAACTGACGCCGACGCCCGTCCAGTCGCGTTCGAGGTAGCCGTTGGAAAAGCGATTGCCATAGGTGACGGCGCTCTGATGCTCCATGCCGGAATAAGGAACTTCGATCAGTTTGTAGCCGTCGCGCTTGAACGGATACGGGCCGAAGTATTTTTCAAACGCTTCGATCATCGGTTTGGCCTGCGCGAACTGGCGTTTGGCCTTTTCCAGATTTTCCGGCAGGCAGTAAAAATCCATCGTCAAATCGCCCAGGCGGTCGCTGAAATGTTCGTATTGGCCTATGTTCAGCGAGACGCTGTAATTATTGATCGGATAACTGATCGCCCAATCCCAGCGCGTATAGCCGTCGCCCAAATCGGTTTTGCCCGTCAGCCGTCCGTTGGAAACATCCGTCAGATTGCTGGGAATGGCCACGCGCAATCGCATGTTTTCGACTTCGTCGCGTTGTTGATCCTTGTTCGGCCACCAGATGCTCGCGCCTATGCCCTGGCAGGCGGTCGTGATCCAATGCCGTCCCGCCGAATCCTTGCGAAAACTGATGCCGCCGAATCGCCCAGTCTCTTTCGGAAAGCCGGAGTAATGAAATTCGATGGACTGCACCGAATCTTTTTTGAGCGGGGCGGGAAAGTCCACGAAGACCGTTCCCAGTTCGCGCGTGTATTTCAATTCAGTCGCGCCAAGCAGGATTTTGTCCACGTTGAGATCGGCAAACAGGTCGAGCTGAACTCGCGTGTCGTCACGCAGCATCCTGAACCGGATGGTGTTTTTGCCACTGATGAACTTCCGTTCGGGATCAACGCGCACGTCCAGATCATAAGAAAGCAGGTCGTTATTCGCCCGCCACTCGCTGTATTCGCCGCGCAGTATATCCGCGCGCGAAGGTTGCGGCGGCGGCGCGGGCGATTGCGCCGCCGCCAGCGAAACCAGCATCAGCACGAACGAACAGAAGAAGTTTCGATGAAATCGCATTTGTTTTTTCCGATTGCCGTTGTTTGCGAACCGAATCATTTACTTCCGCGCTGCTCTATCTTCGCCCAGGCATCTTTCAAGCCGATGGTCCGGTTGAACATGGGTTTGCCCGGCGCTGAATCCGGGTCAACGCAAAAATAGCCCAGGCGCTCGAATTGATAGCGCACGCCGGGAGCGGCGTCTTTCACGCTCGGTTCGACTTTGCCGGTCAGCACTTCCAGCGAATTCGGGTTCAGGTTGGCGGTGAAATCCTGACCTTCTTCCACCTCGTCCGGGTTTTCCTTGCTGAACAAGGTTTCATACATGCGCACTTCGGCGTCAACGGCGTGCGCGGCGGAAACCCAGTGAATTGTGGCTTTGACTTTGCGATTGCTGGTTGGGCCGCCGCTGCGCGAATCAGGGTCATAAGTGCAATGCACTTCGACGACGTTGCCTTCGGCGTCTTTGACCACGTTTTCACACCGGATGATGTAGCCGTAGCGCAAGCGAACTTCTTTGCCCGGCGAAAGGCGGTAATACTTCGGGGGCGGCACTTCGCGAAAATCGTCCTGTTCGATGTAAAGCACTTTGGAAAAGGGAATTTTGCGAGTGCCCGCCGCCGGGTCTTCGGGATTGTTGACGGCTTCCATTTCCTCAACCAAATCGTCCGGGTAATTCGTCAGCAACACTTTCAAAGGTTTCAGCACGGACATCACGCGCAGCGCGTGTTTGTTCAAATCTTCGCGGACGTAATATTCCAGTTGTTGAAGCTGCGTGATGCCGTTGGTTTTGGACACGCCCAGGCTGGCGCAGAAATTCCGAATGGCTTCGGGCGTGTAACCGCGCCGTCGCATTCCCGAAAGCGTGGGCATGCGCGGATCATTCCAGCCATTGACCAGCTTTTCCTGCACCAGTTTGAGCAGTTTACGCTTGCTCATAATGGTGTAGGTCAAACTCAGCCGATCAAACTCGAATTGCTGCGAAGGAAAAATGCCGAGTTGTTCAATAAACCAGTTGTAAAGCGGACGGTTATTGTCGAATTCGAGCGTGCAGATAGAGTGTGTGACCTTTTCGATGGAATCCGATTGGCCGTGCGCCCAATCGTACATAGGGTAAATGCACCAGGCGTCGCCGGTGCGGTGATGGTGCATGTGCAGAATGCGGTACATCACCGGGTCGCGGAAGTTTGGGTTCGGCGAAGTCATGTCAATTTTCGCGCGCAGCGTCCGCGAACCATCCGGGAATTCGCCGTTTTTCATGCGCTCGAACAGATCCAGACTCTCTTCCACCGAACGATTGCGGTAGGGACTTTCCTTGCCGGGTTCGGTGAGGGTGCCGCGATATTCGCGAATTTCATCCGCCGTCAGGTCGCAGACATAAGCCTTTCCTTCTTTAATCAACCGCACAGCCCAATCGTAAAGCTGCTGGAAGTAATCGGAGGCGTAAAACAATCCGTCCCATTTGAAACCCAGCCATTGCACGTCTTCTTGAATGGCTTCGACGTATTCAGTTTCTTCTTTGGACGGGTTGGTGTCGTCAAAACGCAAATTGGTTTTGCCGCCAAATTCGGCGGCAAGGCCGAAATCCAGGCAAATGGCTTTGGCGTGGCCGATGTGCAGGTAACCGTTCGGTTCGGGCGGAAAGCGCGTTTGGACGCGACCGCCATGTTTACCGGAGGCGATGTCCTGAAGAATGATATCGCGAATAAAGTTCGACCGGCTTCCCGATTCGACAGTGGATTCTGCGGGGGCAGTGCTGGAAGCAGCTTCCGACGAGTTCATGTGTTTGTGTTTTCTCCTGTTTAGAATGCTTTGTGGATTGGGCTGTAGTGGAATGCCCGATCTGTAATTCCCGGACGGCAACTATACCCAATGCTTTTGAGCCTCAGCAAGCGAACGAACTTTCGCCCGGCGCAAGCAATAAGACGAGATGGAAATGTCCGCCAGGTTTGGACATGGCTCGCGGTACGATTATGATGCGGGCGCGGTAAACTCCGGCACGGCAGCAAAAACCTCATAAAATTCACTTGGGCTGTTGAAAAAAATCTACTTTGGACGGCCAGCGGTTTGTTTTCAAAAACCCGCTCCGATCCGGGAGAACTTCGTATGCGAGCTTCACACAAAAAAACACACACGTACATTTCAGCCTGGCTTGGCAATGGCTGGTTCAGATTCTTCGCCGTCGTTCTTTTGCTCGGCGGTTTGGCGATTTGGTCCGTTCGCGCTGGGCTGTGGACGGCCAGCGCCAATGAGATGGACGCGGCGCGCGCGCGGCTAGAAAAGGCGCAGGCGGAATTCCGCACCAATCCCAGCCGGGAAACGGGCGCGGAAGTGCAAAACGCCATGCGGGTTTATCGCGCGGCGTTGGGCGTGGTTCCCGCCGGGCCGGCGCAATCCGTGCCGACGCCGGTCGAATTCAGCGCCGCCGGTTTCGCCGTCTCTTCCAAACTGGGCGAGGTGAAATCGCAACCGCCTTCGCCGAGTGCATCGAAAATCGGCAATATCAAAAAGAACGCGGAAAACGAGCTTCCGATTCGGAACCGCGTGGCGAACCATCCGGGTTCCAGCGACCCTGTCAAACAAGTCAACACCATTGCCGGCCAAAAACTGATCACCGCGCCGTTGCAGAACTTCGAGACGCTGGATGCCGATGCTTTCCAGGCGGTGTTCGGCTTTCGCACCGTGCCGCCGGATACGAACGCCGATGTCGGCCCGACGCAGATTGTCGAAACGGTCAACAGTATGCTGCGCATTTACGACAAAACCGGCGGGGCGTTGACGGCAACGGCTCCGTTAAGCGCACTGTTCGGTGCGCTCGGCGCGCCGTTCAACGACCTCAATGACGGCAACGACGGCGACCCGGTTGTGCTTTACGATCCGCTCGCCGACCGCTGGTTAATCAGCCAGTTTGAAATCGTGGACATCGCCGGGAATGGACGCAACCAGTCATACGAGTTGATCGCCATTTCGACTTCGGGCGACGCAACGGGAAGTTACTTCCTTTATGCCTTCCCGATGCCTTTAGGCCGTATCAACGATTACCCCCACTTCGGCGTCTGGCCGGACGCTTATTACATGACCGACAACGGCTTCAATACATCGTTCACGGCTTTTCTGGGCGGCGGCGTTTACGCCTTCAACCGCGCCAAAATGCTGGCCGGCGACGCGACGGCGAATTACGTGTTTTTCAACCTTCCCACTTCGGGCGGTATGTTGCCGACGGATATTGACGGCGTGGTGACGCCGCCTCCCGGCACGCCGAATTTGATTACGGAATTTCGCGCCGACGAATTCGGCGACCCGGCGGATGCGCTGCGCATTTTCGAGTTTCGCCCAAACTTCGCCTCGCCTGCCGCTTCAACCCTGACGCAATTGCCGGACGTGCCTGTGGCGGCGTTCGACGCGCGCACGCCGTTTTTCGACTCGCCCATTGACCAGCCTTCGCCAGGGGAAAATCTGGACGCCCTAAACGACCGGCTGATGCATCGTCAGGCGTTTCGCGTTTTGCCCGGCGGCCTGCAATCCATAGTGCTGAACTTCACGGTCAATGTCAGCGGCGAAAATCCGACCAGTTCCGCGACTTATCAGGCCGGTGTGCGCTGGACGGAACTTCGCCGGAACGCCGCGACGGGAGCGATCACCATTAACAATCAGTCCACTTACGCACCGGGGCCGGTCAACGGCGCGACCGGGCGCGACGTGTGGATGGCTTCGGTGGCGCAGGACGCCGAAGGCAACATCGGTCTGACGGCCAATGCTTCAAGCACTTCGTTGAATCCGACAGTGATTTACACCGGACGACTGGCTGCCGATCCGGCCAAC
>CAZRXE010001531.1:0-2494 GCA_964603695.1 uncultured Heliomicrobium sp. | reverse complement strand
TTGCCGTGATCCTGCAATTTGATCGGGCCTTTCGGGCCGTGCGGGATGTAAGCAGGGGCGCGGTCGTGCCAGGTTTCGCCGAAGATTTCGACGTTATTTTGTACCAGCACACCGTTGTGAAAAACGGTGACGCGGGCGCGGCGCGTGACGTTGCCGATTTCGTCAAAGCGCGGCGAGGTGAAAATAATGTCGTAGGTTTGCCATTCGCCCGGTTTGCGCGAAGCGTTCACCAGCGGCGCGTGTTGTTTGTAAACCGAAGCCGCCTGACCGTGAAAATAGGTCGGATTCTGATACGAATCGAGTACCTGGATTTCGTAACGTCCCATAAAAAACACGCCGCTGTTGCCACGCCCCTGACTGTCGCCTTTGACTTCGGCGGGTGTGGCCCATTCGATGTGCAACTGGCAATCGCCAAATTCGCCTTTGGTCGTGATGTCGCCGGTGCGCGGCTGGACTTGCATGTAACCGTCCTGCACCAACCATTGAGCATCGCCGCCGCCGCGCAAGGATTTCCAGGCGGAGAGGTCTTTGCCGTCAAACAGAATGATCGCGTCCGAAGGCGCATCGCCGGGTTTAGCGCCGGGCGTGATGACTTTCGGTTCTTTTTTGGGCGCTTCCTGTGCGGGGCGGAGCAAGCCCATTTCGACGGCTTTCTTTCGCACTTCTTCGACTTGTTGCGGCGTGTATTGCGGCGTCGCCTGCTGGGCGTTGGCAACAACAGATGCGCCACCCAAAAACGCAGCCGCCAACACGGCGTTGCTAATGACCTTGCGACAACCAGACAGCTTAGTGATGAAGTTCATCATGGTTCGAGAATCTCCTAAAGAGTTGAAGGTTTCAGAATAACTACTGCTTGGTGAGCGTTTCGTCCAAATTCAAAAGCACATTGGCCACAATCGTCCACGCGGCGAGTTCTGGCGCTGGTAATTCGCGAGCTTCGCCTTTCATCAATTGCTCGGCGGTCGGCGGATGCGCTTTGTAATTGGCCAGTTGTTGATTAAACAGCGTTGCCAGCCGATCCAGTTCAGCGGCTTTCGGGCGGCGCGTCATACACAGGCGAAAGCCGTATTCGAGCTTGGCTTTCAAATCGCCAGTAGCTTCCAGCGCCATGCGTTTAGCCAGCGCGCGCGCCATTTCCATCGCGGCGTCATCATTGAGCAGCGTCAGCGATTGCAGCGGCGTATTCGTGCGGACGCGGCGGACGGTGCAGACTTCGCGGCTGGTGGCGTCGAAAGTCATCATCGCCGGGTAAGGCGAAGTGCGGCGCAGGAAAGTGTACAGGCCACGACGGTAGCGATCTTCGCCCGTGGCGACAGCCCATTTGTCTGAACTGTAGGGATTGCGCCAGATGCCGTCCGGCTGCGGCGGCATGACGCTGGGGCCGCCGAGTTTGCGGCTGAGCAGGCCGCTGACGGTCAGGGACAAATCGCGCACCATTTCCGCTTCGACGCGGAAGCGCGGGCCGCGCGCCAGCAAACGGTTATATGGGTCTTCCAATTGCGGATTGCGGATTGCGGATTGCGGATTGACTGCGGAATCCTGTCTATAAGTGGCGGAAGTGGCGATCAAACGATGCAGTTTTTTCCAGCTCCAGCCTTGTTTGACGAATTCCACCGCCAGCCAATCCAGCAGTTCAGGATGCGAAGGCGCAGCGCCTTGCGAGCCGAAGTCTTCGCTGGTTTCGACAATGCCGCGACCGAAAAATTGTTCCCAGGCCCGATTGACCGTCACGCGGCTGGTCAGCGGATTGTTTTCGTCAACCAGCCAGCGCGCCAAGCCCAGACGATTCGCCGGTGCGCTGTCAGGCATTGGCGGCAGCGCGGCGGGCGTTCCGGCGTAAACCTTGTCGCCTTTATTGGCGAAGTTGCCGCGTTCGCGCACCCAGTTCGACGGACGATCAAAACCCGGTTTTTCTTGCATCACCAGCGCCGTGATGATGCCTAAGTTTTTGGCCGCGTCCTGCAAATCTTTCAGACGGTCGCGCTCGGCTTTGAGCAAAGGCGTGGTGCTGCGGAAATGGGCGGACAAATCGCGTCGTTGTTTTTCAGTGCGCTCGGCAAGCGGCTTGGCCATCAAGAGTTTCAATTCGGCTGGCGCTTTGACCAGTTTCAGCGGCGCGTCGGAATCGGTGACGGACAGGCGCACGCGGCCAATGCCCTGGCACAAACCGCCGGCCAGAAACTTCAGCTTGATCGTCAGTTCGACGGGTTTGTCCGTAACGAATGATTTGTCGAGCGCGAACGCCGCTTGCCGAAGCATGCGGGTTTCGTCGGTCATGGCGTTAATCAGCCAGCCGCGCGGACGATCACCAACTTGGAGCATTTCGTAATTGAAAAAGGTCTTAGTGTCTATTCGAGACAAGCCGTTATCCCAATCGCCATCCACGAATTTCAGCGGTTTGCCGTTGGCTTCGGCTTCGATGGTGGAAAGAATGAAATGTCCGTAAAGGTCGCGTCCGGGTCCGCCGCGCGGCAGTCTTTTGTCCGGCATGGCT
>CAZRXE010001530.1:0-2326 GCA_964603695.1 uncultured Heliomicrobium sp. | reverse complement strand
ACTAACCTGTCAAGGAATTAAATGCCTTTTTTATTACTTAGGATTCACTTCAAGTCTTCATAGCTAAATCAGAGTATTTATTGGACATAGAAAACGCAATAAATTCGCTTTTTCAGGGTGTTTTCGTCGCCGTGCGGGCGGAAATGTTTAAGCCTTAAGCATTTTTAGCCGGTTATGTCTCGCCGAGCGCCTATGCTATAGTGCCGCGCGATTTTCCCACGGCGTTTTACTCAGAAGGCAACTTACAGGATGAAACTACTAGCTCAACTATTCTGCTTTGGGCTGTTGGCCGCAGCCGGCAACCTGCTTGGCGGATTTTTGCTGACCAATCTGGGCGATCCAAAACAAGCCAGACTCAAACAGTTAATTGCCCTCGGCGCAGGTTTTATGCTGGGGACGGTTTTTATCGAAGTCATACCGGAAGCCGCCGAACAATGGGACGGACAACTGACTACGGTGATGGCTTGGGTATTGGTTGGATACTTGTTGATTCAATTGATCGAACACACCATCGCTCCGCACTTTCACTTCTGAGAAGAGACGCACACCGAAGAAGTCCTGCGCCACGGCGTGGCCATTTCCGCCGTTATTGCACTTTCCATTCATACTTTTTTCGACGGCGTGGCCATCTCTTCCGGCCTGCTGGTCAATTTTCGTTTGGGTCTGGTGCTGTTCATTGCCGTGCTGTTGCACAAAATTCCCGAAGGCTTCACCGTCGCTTCGATCATGCTTTCGTCCGGCAAAGGCAAACGCTCCGCGCAGCGCGCAACCATGCTGATTGCGCTGTCAACAGTGGCTGGCGTGCTGGCGGTGACGTTGGCGCAACCTGCCGTCAAATACACTTTGCCGCTGTCGGCAGGCGTGACGCTTTACGTCGCAGCGTCAGACTTGATGCCCGAAGTGAATCACGGCGGCGGACGGATTTCCATTTTTGTCTTTGCCGGAATCGCCTTGTTTTACCTCACGCATCTGCTACTGCACGCTTCGCTGAGCTGAAAGGCGTGCGTCTTGCGTTCGCTTCCGACCGTCCAATATTATCCGGCTTCGCACGAAATCCCGCCGAAAATCAAGGAGTTGAATTTATGAGTTCGTCCGCCGAGACCGCAATCATCAATAATCGCGTGGAAGCGTTGGAACAGGAATGGGAAGAGCAACATCTGGCGGCATCGCTGCGAAAGATGCCGGAAAGCCAGCCGGAGTTCACGACTGTTTCGCTCAAACCGATCAAACGCCTCTACACGCCGAACGACGTAGCCGAAGTGGATTTCGAGCGTGACATTGGCTTTCCGGGCGCGCCGCCTTACACACGCGGCATTCATCCGACAGGTTATCGCGCGCGGCAATGGACTATGCGGCAATTCGCGGGCTTCGGCTCCGCTTTCGACACCAACCAGCGTTTCAAATATTTGCTCGAACACGGACAGACAGGACTTTCAACCGCGTTTGACCTGCCGACTTTGATGGGTTACGACTCCGACCATCAGTTTTCCGAAGGCGAAGTCGGCAAATGCGGCGTGGCCATCGCTTCGCGCGAGGACATGGAAGTTTTGTTCGACGGCATTCCGCTCGATCAAGTAACGACTTCGATGACGATCAACGCGCCCGCTTCAATGATCTTCGCCTTCTTTCTGGCCAACGCCGAAAAACAAGGCACGGCGTGGGGCAATATCGGCGGCACGCTGCAAAACGACATCCTCAAGGAATACATCGCGCAGAAGGAATGGATTTATCCGCCGCGTCCGGCGATGCGCTTAATTACAGACACTTTCAAATTCTGCGCGGCGGAAATGCCGAAGTGGAATTCCATCTCAATCAGCGGCTACCACATCCGCGAAGCCGGCGCGACCGCCGCGCAGGAATTGGCCTTCACCTTGCGCGACGGCATTGAATACGTGGATTACGGCATTCGCGCGGGCCTGGACGTGGACGAATTCGCGCCGCGCCTGTCTTTCTTTTTCAATGCGCACAACGACTTTTTTGAAGAGATTGCCAAATACCGCGCCGCGCGCCGAATCTGGCATCGCGTGATGACGGAAAGATTCAACGCCAGAAATCCGCGTTCGTGGCAGATGCGCTTTCACACGCAAACCGCCGGCGTCAGCCTGACCGTGCAACAACCAATCAACAACATCATCCGCGTGGCGATTCAGGCGCTGGCCGGCGTCATCGGCGGCACGCAAAGCCTGCACTGCGACGGTTACGACGAAGCGCTGGCCTTGCCCACTGAACGCGCCGCGTTGATCGCACTGCGCACGCAGCAAATCATCGCGCACGAAACCGGCGTGACGAACACCGTTGATCCGCTCGGCGGTTCGTACTTCGTCGA
>CAZRXE010001529.1:0-4761 GCA_964603695.1 uncultured Heliomicrobium sp. | reverse complement strand
ACCGTTTTCTGGATAAAGCCTTTTTCGACAGCCGCAGTTTAATGGACTCCGTCAAATCTCTGCTGGGTTCGCCGAGCGCAGCGTCAACGGTCTGAGCCGGAAGGTTCCAGGTTGTAGAACTCCGGATGAACAAACGGCAGCAAGGCGAAAATCACTGCCGGTTTGTACAAATCCAACCGCGTGACCACACCATCCGACAAGATACCGATTGCTCCGTCTTGCTGCTTGGAATTCGAGCGGCTAAAAAAACGATCATCCGCTTCGCCCAATTCAATGCCATCGCGAACCAGTCGAGCAATGGGTTCAGGCAATATAAATCTTCCGGATTGCCCTTTACCGATCCGGCCTTCCCTATCCACTACAACAATCCAGGCATAAGCCCACATTCCGTCTTCGGCATCCAACGTACCACCTTCTAGTCCGACTCCGAACAAAGCTTCGGGAGTTTTCGCCAAAGCTTCTTTGGCTCGATTGAGCGCACCAAGCAACATTTCCTGATCGGAATCCGGTTGCGCGCTGACGCCAGAATTCGTGTTCACACCAATGGCGCACGCTTCCGGCCAAAACGTTGTGACCGCTTCCGCGACACAATTGATTTTGACTGGATTTTCAGAACCGACGGCAAACAGCAACCATTTACTCATTCCACTCCTTTAATTTTGGGGAATACCACGACAAAAACTTCTTTCAATTCTTCAATGTATAACCCAGGGTTTAATGTATGATCCACGATTTGCCCCTTTGCTCCCGCGCACCTTTCCAGCGCGGCGTTTCGGTTCGGTCTCAGGCGCAATCGTTGGTTTCGGCTTCAGTGCTGTACTCATAACTTCACTTTGGTTTTGGCGGCAAGGTTGAATTGATTTTTGGCATTCGTAAACTAGCACAGCTTCAAGACCGCACAAAATTCGAGGAATCCAAACCATGCGAATCATTGATTTGCCGCCGGACGATCAAAACTTGATCGAACAAACCGCCGCTTTGCTGTTTGAAACTTTCAGACAGCATTGGTCCGACGCTTGGCCGACACTAGACGAAGCGATGGAAGAAGTGCGCCAGTCTTTCACTGAAGACCGCATCAGCCGCGTGGCGTTGGATGACGACGGCGCTGTGCTGGGCTGGGTCGGCGGCATTGAAACTTACGACGGCAACGTTTGGGAACTGCATCCGCTGGCGGTCAGCACGCGCGCACAAGGGCGCGGCGTCGGGCGCAAACTGGTTGAAGACCTAGAAGCGCAAGTCGCAGCGCGCGGTGGATTGACTTTGTGGGTGGGCAGCGACGACGAAAACGGAATGACTTCGCTTGCCGGCGCTGATCTTTATCCGAATCCGCTCGAACATCTGGCCCAAATCAAAAACCTGCGCAGCCATCCTTACGAGTTCTATCAAAAGCTGGGTTTCGTCATTTCGGGAGTAATGCCGGACGCCAACGGTTTCGGCAAACCGGATATTTTTCTGGCCAAGCGCGTCGCTCTAAAGTCCGAACCGGTCGCGTTCAAACTCAAAGTCAGCGACGAAATCGGAATTCGCATGCTGGAAGAATCCGATGCGGAAACGGTCTTTGCAGCAGTTGATCGCAATCGCGAGCATCTGCGCGAATGGCTGATCTGGGTAGACGGAACAGACAACCCCGAAGTCACGCGGCAATACATACGCGAATCCAGACGCCGTTATGAAAATAAGGAAATGATGGCCGGCGGCATATGGTCTGGCGGCGAATTCGTCGGCGCAATCGGCGTGGTCGCTTATGAATGGCACAACCAAATGCTGAAACTCGGCTACTGGCTCTCCGCCGATCAACAAGGCAAAGGCATTATGACCAAAGTCGTCACGGCGATGATTGACCACGCCTTCAATAATCTCGGCTTGAACCGCATTGAAATCCACTGCGCCGACGGCAACCTGCGCAGCCGCGCAATTCCCCAGCGGCTTGGCTTTCATCAGGACGGAGTGATGCGACAAGGCGGTTTGCTCAACGGCAAATTCGTGGACAAAGTGATTTACTCAATGCTTGCCGGAGAATGGAAAACCCACAAACAGTCATGAATTCAACTTCCAAACTGCGCGAGGCCGCGCTCGCAATCTTTCATCGAACTTTGGCGGCGATTGATGTGGAAACCGTCATTTCCTCGCATTTGCGATTAGACGGCGATCAACTGACTGCCGGCGATCAAGTGTGCGACTTATCGAAGTTTTCCCGGCTGCTGGTCATCGCCGTCGGCAAAGCTGGCGTGCCGATGGCACGCGCGGCGGAAAGGATTTTGGGCGAACGCATCACGGACGGGCTGATCGTCAGCAATGCCTTGATCGGCAGTTTGCCGCAATTGCCTGTGTTGCTGGGCGGACACCCACTGCCGAACGCTGCAAGTTTGGAAGCGGCGGCCAGAGCATTGGCGCTGTTGCGCCGACACGACGGCGAACAAACGCTGGTGTTGTTTCTGATTTCCGGCGGCGGATCGGCGATGTTTGAACAGCCGATTGATCCGGCCATCACGCTCGCGGAGCTGCAAGCCGTCAACAAAACACTGGTCAATTGCGGCGCGGTCATCAACGAAATGAACATCGTCAGGCGGCATCTGTCGGCGGTCAAAGGCGGCAAGCTCGCGGCGGCGGCTCCGCGTTCAAAACAGATTTCGCTTTACATTTCGGACGTGAACAGCGACGACCTGACGACGGTTGCTTCCGGGCCGACCTTACCGGACGCTTCGACCGCCGAAGACTTTCAACGCATTGTCGAACGCTACGATCTGGCAAATCGGTTTCCGGCCAGTGTCGTTCATAGTTCCGCCTTCAGGCAGTCCGCAACGACACTGCCGCCTGAAGGCGGAACGACGAACGTACATTTCTTGTTGATGGACAATCGCCGGGCGATGCAAGAAGCAAAACAGATTGCCGAACGCGACTTCGGTTTCATCGTCGAATTGGCCGAAGACCTGGTGGAAGATTATGTCGAAGCGATGATGCTGACGCACGTTGAACGCCTGGTACTGCTGCAAGCCAAACATCACGGAAAGCCTGTCGGGTTGATTTCCGGAGGTGAAGCGATTTGCCCAGTGCGCGGCAACGGCCAGGGCGGACGCAATCAGGAATTCGTTCTGCGCGCGGCGATTCATTTGCACCAACGCGGCCTGGAAAACATCGTCGCGCTCAGCGCCGGAACTGACGGCATTGACGGACACAGCCCCGCCGCCGGAGCCGTAGCCGATGGTCGCAGCGTCGAGCGCGCCCAAGCCCAGGGCGTTTCCGCTGAAGCGCAGTTAATCAACAGCGATTCCTTCAACTTTTTCAACGCGATTGGCGACGCCATTCTCATCGGGCCGACCGGCAATAACGTTCGCGACCTGAGAATTTTGCTCGCGAATTAACTTCGGGCGATTCGCTTTCCATTAGTCAGCATGTAAAATCCGGTTTAACGATAGATTAAGTTTCACAAGGCTTGCTGGGTTCATCGCATCAAGACAAGAGGGCAATCACAAATTAACAGAGACTTGAAGCCGCTCTGATGCGCGGTAGCTGCTGGGATTGTTATTGTTGCAGCTCAAATCAAACCCAAATCCAATATCAATCAGAACTCACGGAGGAGTCATGAGATTTTCTACTTCTTTCACCAGCCTGCGGCTGATGTTTTCCCTGCTGGCAGTATTTCTGCTTGCCCCATTTGCATTTGCGCAATTCGACACGGCTACGGTGCTGGGCACGGTCGCGGACGCAGCAGGTGCGGCTTTGCCCAAAGCCACCGTCACACTGAAAAACGTCGCTACCGGCATCACCGTCCAGACGCAAACGGATGAAAACGGCAATTACCAGTTTTTCAACGTCAAAATCGGCACTTACACCATCACCGCCGAAGCGCAGGGCTTTTCCAAAGCCGCGACCGAAAATGTTCAGGTCACGGTCAATGCCCGTCAAAGAGTTGATTTCGCAATGAAGGCGGGAGCCTTGACGGAAACCGTTACCATTGCCGCCGATGCGGTTCGGCTGGAAACCGAATCTTCGGATCGCGGACAGATCATCAATCGCGAACAAATCGTCAACCTGCCGCTTAACGGTCGTTCTTATGCCGATTTGGCGCTGCTGTCGCCCGGCGTTCGCCGTTCTTGGCTGGCCGCGCAGGAAACGGGCACGCGCGACGCTTCATTCAACGTCAATGGTCTGCGTTCGGCGCTCAACAACTTCATCATTGACGGTGTGGACAACAACTCTTACGGAACCAGTAACCAGGGATTTTCAAATCAAGTGGTGCAGGCTTCGCCGGACGCAGTGCAGGAATTCAAAGTCCAAACCAACAACTTCAGCGCCGAATTCGGACGCGCGGGTGGAGCGGTCATCAATGCCTCGCTTCGCAGCGGCACGAACCAATTCCACGGCACGGCTTATGAATTTCTGCGCAACACTTCGCTGAATGCAACGGGATTTTTCAAACCGCTACGCGGCATCAAACCGACGCTGATTCAAAATCAATTCGGCGGAACCATCGGCGGGCCGATCAAACGCGACAAGACGTTTTTCTTCGCCGATTACGAAGGCTTCCGCCGCATCTTCCGCACGCTGCAAGGCAACATCCAAACAATTCCGACCGTGGCCAATCGCCAGGGAATTCTGGGAGTGGATGTGGTTGCTCCTTTTGATTTCGTTGATTCCACCGGCCGGACAATCACTGCCGGGACTCGTTTCGCCGCCGGAACCGCCGTGCCTATGACCAAATTCGCGCGCCAGGTGATTGACGCGATTCCGCTGCCAACCAGCACTGCCGCATCGAATAAT
>CAZRXE010001528.1:0-7146 GCA_964603695.1 uncultured Heliomicrobium sp. | reverse complement strand
AGGATTGAATAAAACCAGGCCGCCAACCACGCACAGCCAGACACGTCCATCCGGCAACGACACAATGTTACGAACATCCAAACCCGGTAGCCCGTCGCGGACTGAATATGTCTGCTCGACAATCGGCCGTCCCGGTTGAGGAGCGGACACCAGGCGATATAATCCGCGATTTCTGCTTCCTATCCACAGACGGCCCTGCCGGTCTTCAAAAAACGATTGCACAAAGTTTTCCGGCGTAGGGCCATTTTCGAGGTTGTAGTGTTCCCAGTGCCCGCCGGGCGAACGCCGATACAGTCCGCTGATTGCCATTGCCCATAACGCGCCGTGCGAATCGAACGCGAGCTTGGTTACGTGCCGTTCATCGCGATAGCCCGTCGGATAGCCGATCTCGACCGCATTGATCTGTGCCGGGCTTGACCTACCTGTTTGCCGCAAATGAACCAGCCCGCCCGAAGTCGCCAGCCAGAGTGATCCGTCCGGGTCTGCGAGCAGGCCGTTGACGCGATTGCCGTCCTCCCGCTCGCTGACGCGATAGGCCGTGAACATCGGAGTTGTTAGATTCGTGTTCGGCGGTGCGGCTTTTCCCAGTGGATTGAACAGGCAAACGCCGCCGTCCGTTGCCACCCAATAAGTCCCATCGCGTGTTTCGATGAAATCGTTGACGGTCAAACTCGGCAGCCCTTGCGCCGTTCCGTATTTGACGAAGCGATAACCATCGAAGCGCGCCAGCCCTTCGTCAGTGCAAATCCACAGATAATTATGCGAATCGCGAATGATGCGGTTGATATGGTTGTGCGGTAGGCCGTCCGCCGCCGTCCAAGTACGGATTGGCAACCGTTCGGCGCGACACACCAACGCGGCCAGACAAAGCAGCCAGGTTGCCGCTGTGCCGATTGCCGGAAAAAAGCGCCATCCAAACCTGTTCTTGCCTTGCATTTACCCTCCCGCTCACCAGCCACTCTTTGCAGAAATTTCGCGATGCAGTCTCTTTCCAGACGGAGGGCTAACCAAAGTCGAACAGCCGCAGACAGTCAATGGAAAGATCGAACAAATGCGTGCAGCCCGAAGCGCCGCCGACGTGTTCGGCGAATTGCGCGACGAAGGCGGGCGTTAATTGCAGTCCGTTCAAATCCGGCGTGCGCGACTGCGCATTTTCGCAAATGCCGTGATACGGCACGCGCAAGGCGCGGCTTTGGGCGTTGGAAAGCAAGCCCGTGCGCGACAGGTCGAAGCTGATCTTAATGTCGTGAATGCGGTCGTCCATGGCGCTTTCGCAGGCGTAGCCTTGATTGGTCAGTTCGATGGAAACTCGTTTTGCGCGCCAAAAGACGCGCTTTTCGCCTGGCTGTGGGCGCGTCAAGGCGGCGTCGAATCCGCAGCGGACTTCGCGCGCGGCAAACAAAGTTTCGCTTTCGTCGCGGTAGGCGTAGCAGGAATTGGCCAGGTTCATATACGCGCGATCTTTCAGCCAGGCGACGTGAGCGATGTCGCTGCTGCCGCCGGAAGCTTTCGGAAATTGCGCCTCGAATTCCGGCGTGTACTGGTAAACCTGCTGCGCGATGCGCGCCATTTCAATGGCCGTTAGCAAATGTTCCTGCGCGCCCGGCGAATCTCCCAGCGCCGTCAGCACACGCTTGGAAAATCCGCGCCCGATCTGCACTCCGGCAATGGCGGCGTAGCGTCGGCACAACTCCGGGTCGAACTCCGATTCGTCCCCGGCAATCTGCCAGGCTACAGCTTCCAGGACTTCATATTTCGGTGCGCGCACCCGCCAGCGATGTTCAAAGGCGAAGCGGTGGTCGCTCATCACGCCGCGCACCAGCAGATCGTTTTCCGGCGAGATGTCAATTCCCGACTCAAAAGTTCGCAAGTAATTTACCGTTGGTACGGACAGTTTGATTTCCATTTTGTTTCCCCTGATGACGGACACCGGCGAGCCGCGAAAACCACGACATTAAAAACCGGGTCGTCAAGAATCCGAAGCGCGCGCAGGTCGCGTAAGACGCCTCGAAGCCAATTCAACCAGAAGTATCGGAAGTTTTCGCTTAAGTGTCCCGCAAGTGAAAGTAAAGATTGCCCAGCCGGAGGTTTTGCCGACCGTCGGCGAATGTATACGGTAAAAACCATACCTCAACCAAATCAAGGAGATAAATCCATGAAAAAAAATCTGAAGAAAAAGTCGGTTTCATCAACGGCCAGGTTTCGCCTTTCAGCCAAAGCTTGGTTGTGGGCGATGGCGTGCGTTGCCGCCATTGCATTGAGTTTTCAATTGTCTTGGGGACACCGGCAGGCCGCCGCCGCGCCGCAAGGTCAAATTCCCGTTCGCCAACAACGCGAGATTCAAAACGACAGGCGTTTGGCCGCCTTGATCCGGCAAATGACGGATCGTTCAGCCGAAGGCTTGACCGAAACGGCTTTGCCGTCGGGCGGATTCACAGTGGATTTGAATGACCATTTTCAACAAGTCTCATTGGTCAAAACCACGCCGGACGGCGGCGTGTTGGCTGGTTGCGTTGAAAGTTTGGCCGAAGCCAATGCCTTTTTCGGTCACGATCTGGAAACCGGGCGCGCGATGGAAAGCAGCGCCACCGAGCCTTATGCGGACACGCCCGCCGGTTTGATAGGGATGTCGCAAGCGGAATACGACTTTTATCAACGATTGATCGAAGACGCCGAACAGCGCAGGCAGTTCGCGTTGGCGTTGGCCAATATCACCATCGTCAACAACGACGGCCCCGGCGAAGGTTTCAACGACGCCACGCCCAAAGCGCCTGAAGGCGGCAACGATGGTGCGACACTGGGCCAGCAGCGGTTGAACCTGTTCAATCGCGCGGCCTCCATCTGGGCGGCTTATTTGGACAGCAGCGTCAGCACCAGCATTCGCGCCAATTTCGATCCGCTGACACCTTGTTCCACCAGCGGCGGCGTGTTGGGCAGCGCGGGCACGATCAACATCTTTCGCGACTTCACGAACGCGCCCGTGGCCTCAACCTGGTATCACGGGGCGCTGGCCAACAAACTCAGCGGCGCGGATCAAATTCCAGCGACGCCCGAAATCAGCACACGGTTCAACAGCAGTGTGGACACAGGCTGTTTGGGCACTGGGCGACGGTTTTATTACGGTTTCGACAACGCCTCGCCTTCCGGGCAGGTCAATTTGCTGGTCGTCCTGCTGCATGAACTCGGCCATGGCCTGGGCTTTTCCAGTTTCGTCAACGGCGGCACGGGCGCGTTTATCAGCGGACTGCCGGATATTTATTCGCGCTTTATGTTCGACCGCAGCACTGGATTGTTCTGGAATCAGATGACCGACGTGCAGCGGCAGGCTTCGGCGCTGAACACCGGCAACGTGCTGTGGGACGGCGCGAATGTGCGTCAGGCTTCAAGCTTCCTGACCGTCGGACGCGACGCTGCCACGGGACGCGTGCAGTTGTTCACGCCGAATCCTTTGCAGGGTGGCTCTTCGATTTCGCACTGGGATTCGGCCTGTTCGCCGAGCCTGCTGATGGAACCGGCCATTACGACGGGCTTGCCGCTCGATCTGGATTTGACGCGCCAGCAAATGCGCGACATCGGCTGGTACCGCGATTCGACCGCCGATTTGGTTCCCGACACCATCACCAACGTCGCGCCCGGCGGCGGTAGCTTGCTTCCCAACAGCACGGTCAACATCACCTGGACGAACAACGGCGGATTCAATCGCAATGTGACGATTGAACTTTCCACCGACGGCGGCTCGACTTTCCCGACTGCCATCGCCACGAACGTTGCCAACACTGGTTCGTTTGCCTGGACAGTTCCGAACACGGCGACCTCGACGGCGCGCGTTCGCGTCCGCGAACACAACTTCATCGCGCCGCTGGGTGCATCGGCGGCGAACTTCGCGATTTCCGGTTGTCCGGCGATCACAGTCAATCCGGCCACGCTGCCTGCCGGATCGCGCGGCGCGGCTTACAGCCAAACCTTCACGCAAACAGGCGGCACTGGAACAATCTCCTGGAGCATCAGCGCCGGCGCTTTGCCCACGGGTTTGACGCTGTCCGCCGCCGGCGTTCTTTCCGGCACGCCAACGGTCGGCGGCACGTTCAATTTCACAGTCCGTGCTGCCGCCGCCAATGGCTGTTCGGGAACGCGGGCTTACACTTTGGTCATCAACTGTCCGACGATCACCGTCAATCCGGCGACGCTGACCGCCGGAAGACGAGGCACGGCCTACAGTCAGACCTTCACGCAAACAGGCGGGGCGGGCGCAATCACCTGGAGCCGCAGTGCGGGAACTTTGCCCGCCGGGTTGACGCTGTCCGCCGCCGGTGTGCTTTCCGGCACGCCGACGCAAGTCGGCACGTTCAACTTCACGGTTCGGGCAGCGGACGCACAAGGTTGCGCCGGAACGCGCGCCTACACGTTGGTCATTAATTGCCCAACGATCACCATTAGCCCGACTTCGCTGCCTGCCGGAACGCGCGGTACGGCATACAGCCGCACGTTCACGCAAACCGGCGGCGTCGGAACCATCACCTGGACGCGCAGTGCGGGAACGCTGCCCAATGGATTGACGCTGTCTTCCGCCGGCGTTTTGTCCGGCACGCCGACGGCGAGAGGCACATTCAACTTCACCGTTCGAGCCGCTGATGCACAGGGCTGCGCGGGAACGCGCAGTTACAGCTTGGTCATCAACTGATCGAATGCTCAAGTTTGAAGGCATCCGTTTTTGAATTCGCAGCAGATTTCAAAACGGAAACTTACGGGACAGGAAACCGCCTCAAAGGCGCGATTTCCTGTCCCTTTCTTTTTGTTTGCGGCGCTGGCGACCTGCAGGAAAGGAAAAGCTGTTAATGCCTGGCTGCCAACTTCGTTTTTGCAGCGGGAGGACACCAATGCAAAAAATCGCCATTGAAACGCGCGGACTGACGCGCCGATTCGGGACGCAGCTTGCCGTCAACGCTGTGGATTTGCGCGTGCCGGAAGCGGGCGTTTACGGCTTTCTGGGGCCGAACGGCGCGGGCAAAACCACGACCATTCGCATGCTGTTGGGCTTGATTAGTCCGAACGCGGGCGAAGTGAGACTGTTTGGCGAATCGCTGGCCGAACACCATCTGTCGTTGATGCGGCGCGTGGGCGCGCTGGTCGAAACGCCTTCGCTGTATTCGCATCTGACCGGGCGCGAAAATCTGGAAGTCACGCGCCGATTGATCGGCGCGAAACGCGAATTGATAGATCGTGCGCTTGGCATCGTCAAACTGACTGCGGACGCGCATCGCCGCGTTCGCGAATATTCGCTGGGCATGCGCCAACGGCTGAGTCTGGCGTTGGCGTTGCTGAACAATCCTGATTTGTTGATTCTGGACGAACCGGCGAACGGATTGGATCCGGCGGGCATTCACGAAATGCGGGATTTGATTCGCCGTCTGCCCGCCGAATTCGGCATCACTGTGTTTCTGTCCAGCCATTTGCTCAGCGAAGTAGAACAAGTGGCCAATCACATAGGCATCATCCACCAGGGCAAATTGATTTTTCAGGGCACGCTGGCCGATTTGCAGGCCGAGCGCCACGAGCATCTGACCATCGGCGCGACGCAGCCGGACAAAGCCGCCAATTGTTTGCTGGCCGCCGGTTGGAGCGTGCTGCGGTGCGAGGACGGTTTGTTGACAGTTGCCGCCGCGACGCGCGACGCCGCCGCGCGCATCAATAGTTTGTTGATCGGCCAGCAGTTGGAAGTGTTTCACATCGCCCTGGCGCAGGCTTCGCTGGAAGATATTTTCCTGAATTTGACCAACTCCGCCGAGGAAAGGAAGGCCGCCTGATGACGATTTTTCGAGTAATGCACGCCGAGATGCTGAAGCTGAAACGCACGCTGGCGTTCCGCATGGTGTTCGTCGCGCCGTTGTTGGTGGCGACGCTGCAATTTTTCATTCTGCTGGAAAAACGCCAGTTCAGTGCCGACTTCAAACTGTGGGACACGGTTTTCAGAGTGTCTTTGAATGTTTGGGCGGTCTTTCTGATGCCATTGTTGATTACGCTGGAAACGGCGTTGCTCAGCGGCCTGGAACACGGCGAGAAACAGTGGAAACACATTTTGGCGTTACCGGTAACGCGGCACTCCGTTTATCTGGTTAAACTGGTGACGGCGCATGCGCTGATTTTGCTGAGTACCTTGTTTTTGTTGGCGCTGAGCTTGCTTGTCGGTTTGATCGCCATGCGTTTGCGCAAAGAATTGGCCACGCCAGGTTGGCCGGATTTCGGCTGGGTGTTGAAACACGCCGGGATGGTCTGGTTGGCGTCGTGGTTGATTTTGGCGATTCACATCTGGGTCAGTATTCGCTGGGCGAGTTTCACCGTGACGCTGGGCGCGGGCGTGGCTGGAACCTTTTTCGCGCTGTTTGCCGCTGGTGCCAAAGCCGGAAAGTACTATCCCTGGCTGTTGCCGGTGAATGTGTTCAGCGAAGAACGAATGACGGCAGCGTTGCTGTTGGGAGGCATCGGTGGCTTGATTGCGATGGCGCTTGGCTGTTGGGATTTCGTCAGGCGGGATGTGAGTTGATCGAAGCTTTCTGAACCGCGCCGGCAATCAATGGTTTGCTTGCGGCGGTGAGCGGAATCCGGATTTCGACTGTGGCTCCGGCACCAGGCTCGCCGCGGAAGTTCAAGGATGCTGCTTCGCCGAAAAAGCATTCCAGACGGCGTTCGACGTTGGCCAGTCCGACACCGCGCAGACGGTTTTTCTCAAACGCGGCGTTGCTGACGCCGACGCCGGTGTCGCGAACGGAAATGCATAACTCCTCGCCGAACCGTCCAGCGGGCTGTTCCAGCCAGGCGGAAAGAATCAATTCGCCGCCGGACTTGCTGGGGGCTATGCCGTGTTTGATGGCGTTTTCGACTAGCGGTTGGACAATCAACGGCGGAATACGCACGTTGCGCAGATACGGCGCGACGTTGATTTCCACACGGAGCCGTTCCTCGAAGCGTGCGCGTTCGATGGCCAGATAGGATTCAAGCAAATCCATTTCCTCGCCAAGCGTGGCGAGTTCGCCGCTCGGCGCGCGCAGAACAGCGCGCAGCAAGCCTGTCAACTGCATCATTGTTTCCAACGCGCGGGCAGGAGCGGTTTGAATCAGATAGCTGATGGTGGTCAGCGCGTTGAAAAGG
>CAZRXE010001527.1:0-5707 GCA_964603695.1 uncultured Heliomicrobium sp. | reverse complement strand
AATGCCAACACTTCGCGAGCAGTTGCGCCGCCGCGATTGATGATGGCCAGCGTATGTTTCGAGGAAATTCCCGCCCGGCCTTTGGCGTAGCCTTTCTGAAAGCCCGCGCGTTCGATCAACCACGCGGCGGGAACTTTGACTTGGCCGTCAGGGGCAGGGAAGTGGGGCAGGCGCTCGCCTTCGCGCAGCAAGCCTTGCATCTGGACGGATGCTTCAAGTTGGGCGAAGGCTTCGGCGGTCAGCACCGGGTTTTTGAAAAACGATCCGGCGCTACGGCAATCAGGATCTTTCGGGCCGGGGTCATTCGCTTGAATAACCATTCCTTTTTGCGCGCGAATGGCGATGACGGCTTGGCGGACTTCGCTGAGCGTCGGTTGGCCGCTTCGCTCGGCAAAGAAGTTTTTCAAATCGGGATAACGCAGCGCCGGTTCGCCCGCAGGTCGAAGCGCGTAAGTCACGGCCAGCACAACGTAACGATCTTTTTCGGTGGAATTGAAAATGCCGGCGCGATAACCGAAGCGGCAATCGGCGTTGCTCATTTCGACTATGGAGTTCGATTGCCGATCCAGCGCGCGAACTTTGATGATTGTTTCGCTGACTTCCTGGCCGTAAGCTCCGACGTTTTGCACGGGCGTGCCGCCGATGTTACCGGGAATGCCGCTTAAACATTCAATGCCCGCCAGATTTCGCTCCACGCATTGGCGGACAAAATCATCCCAGCTTTCGCCCGCGCCGGCGGTGACTTGCTCGCCCCAGACAATGCCTTTGATTGCCACGCGAATGACCAGGCCGGGAAAGCCTTCGTCGGCGATGAGCAGGTTGCTGCCGCCGCCCAGAATGAACACAGGCAATCGGCGCTGGGCGGCGAAGTTCAGCGCCGCAAACAGCTCGTCTTCGCTGCCGACTTCGACGAAAAAACGCGCTCCGCCGCCGATGCCCAAAGTAGTCAGCGGCGCGAGCGGAACGTTTTCTTGAATTAGGGGAGCGGCGGGCATTGACGGATTACGGCGTGATTTCGCCGCGCAAAAAGGCGCGGACTTTTTTCAGGTCTTCCCAGGCTTCGCGCTTTTTGTCCGGCGAACGCAGCAGGTAGGCCGGATGAAAGGTCGGCAGCAGCTTGATGCCCGCGATGCGCGGAAAGTTTTGAAATTCGCCGCGCAAACGGCTGATGCCGACTTTGGTTTCCAGCAATCCTTGCGTGGCAGGATTGCCCAGCGTGACGATCAAGCGCGGTCGGACGACGGCAATCTGCCGGTACAAAAACGGAATGCAGGCACGGGTTTCGTCCGCTTCAGGATTGCGATTGCCTGGCGGACGCGATTTCAAAATATTGGCGATGTAAACGTCTTCGCGCTTCAGATCAATTGCCTCGATCATTTTGGTCAGCAATTGCCCGGCGCGTCCGACGAAAGGCCGCCCTGTGGCGTCTTCATCCGCGCCCGGAGCTTCACCGATGAACATCAACTCGGCTTTCGGATTGCCTTCGCCGAAAACAATCTTGGTGCGTGTCTGCCAGAGCTTGCAGCGTTGGCATTCGCCCAAATCCAGGCGAATGTCTTCAAGCGTTTCGTTGACCGGCGCGGCAGGTTGCGCTGCGGCAACTTCGCCAAACAGTGACGGCGCTGCCGCCGGTTCCATCTCTTTTGCTTTAGCCATTGTGATTTCCTGTTTGGGGAAGGCGGGTGGCGGCGTTTCGATGATTAACGGTTTGGGCATTAACGGTTCCGGTGCTTTTACTTTGGGCGGCGGGGAAATAGGGCGCGGCGTTTCGACGGTTTGCGCGACAAGCGGTTCGCTCATCGCGGATTTTCTTTCTTCGCCGATGTGCGTCAGTCCCAGGTCGCGATAATAAAGCAAATGCTCCCTGGCCTGCGCCAGCAATTCGCCAAACTCTTCCCGCAGGTCGCTCATGAAACTTTCTCCGACTTCAGCCGCAGGATTTCATCCAGCACGCGGTCTGCCATCGCGCGTTTGTTTTGCAGCGGCAATTCCACGCGCTCGCCGTCGCGCTTCAAAATCGTCGCCGTGTTCGTGTCAACGTCGAAACCGGCGTCCGTGCGCTTGATGTCGTTGGCGACGATCAAGTCCAAGTCTTTCTCCCGAAGTTTCTTTTCGGCGTAACCCAGCAAGGTTTGAGATTCGGCGGCAAAACCTGCGACGATGCGACCATTGCGATTGGCAACCTGGCTGACCGCCGCGATGATGTCTTCGGTTGGTTCCAGTTCGAGCGTGATGTTCGCGCGGCCTTGTTTCTTGATCTTGTGTTCGGCGCGCTTAGCCGGGCGAAAGTCCGCCACCGCTGCGCAGCCAATAAAGACGGTCGCCTCGGCCAGACGATTCATCACGGCTTCATACATTTCGCGCGTTGAACGAACCTGAACGGTTTCGATTCCGGCAGGCGCTTGTAACTTTGTCGGCCCGGAAATCAGCGTCACACGAGCGCCGCGATCTCGCGCGGCTTCGGCCATCGCGTAGCCCATTTTGCCGGAAGACCGGTTGGTGATGAACCGCACCGGGTCTAAATCTTCAACCGTTGGGCCGGCGGTGATAAGGACTTGTTCGGCGGCGAAGTCCTGAGATTGCGGATTGCGGTTCCCTAGCCCGCTCGAACCGGTGGCGCGGGCGGGGATCCCTTTGGATTGCGGATTCACATTGGAAAGCAGGCCAAGAACAGCCGCGACGATTTCTTCCGGTTCGGCCAAACGTCCAACGCCTATTTCGCCGCAAGCCTGATAGCCTACGCCGGGTTCGACGAAATAATCGCCGCGTTCGCGCAGGGTTTTTAGATTGGCCTGCGTGGCCGGGTGATTCCACATTTCGACGTTCATTGCCGGGGCGATCAACACCGGATTCGTGTTTGAAAGATAAAGCGTGGAAAGAAAATCGTCGGCGATGCCGTGAGCGAACTTGGCCAGAATGTTGGCCGTGGCCGGCACGACGAGCAGCAGGTCGCTTTCGCGGGCGGCAGCGATGTGCTGAATGGAGGCGTGATCCGATTGCTCGAACATTCCAGTGATAACCACTGAGCCTGACAACGCTTCAAAAGTCGCCGGGCTGATGAATTCGGTAGCGTGTTTGGTCATCACCACGCGAACCCGCGCGTCGGCCTTCTGCAAACCGCGCAGGACTTCGGCGGCTTTGTAAGCACCGATGCAGCCTGTGACTCCGAGCAGGATGTTCATTGCCTAATTTCAGAGGGAAGGGGAGGCTGGGGGACGGGGAGAAGGGGAGATTTTAAGTAGTCGGGCAAGACTTTGTCGGCAATTTGATTTTCCATTTTCCATTTTGGATTGGTCATTTGTCATTGCCCGAAACCGGTGCGTGCCAAATGAAAAATGACAATTGGAAAATGGCAAATGGAAAATGAAAACAGCGATTACCCTGCGGAACTTTTGCCCATCTACTTATCTCCTCTTCCCCCGCTCCCCTTTTCTCCCAGTCCCAATTTTATTTCTCCACGGCTTCGGTGAGTTCAAAACCGATCAGGCCGCGTTCGACTTCTTCGAGTGCGACGCGGGTGGGTTTGACGCTGTGGGTCATCTTAATGCGCGGCATCGCGCCTTTTTGAAGCTGTTTGCTGCGTTTGGCGGCAATCAGGATTTTGCGGTATTTGCTGTCAATGGGCGGTGGTTGTTGGAAATTTGAGTCGTTGTCCATAATTCATCTCCTTGAATTTACTGAAAGGTTGCGCCGAAAGTGTTGATGATTTGTTCGGCGATTTCAATTCGCCGCGCGCGTCGGCAGCGTTCAGCGGCGACGATGGCGGCGAGTTCGTTGGTTGCGGTCGTCAGGTCATCGTTGACGATGACATAATCGAAATGTTTGTACTGCGCCAGTTCGTAAAGCGCGTTTTTCAATCGCAGTTGCAAATCGGCGGCATTGTTCGCACCGCGCGTGTCCAGGCGTTCGAGCAGGACTTCGCGCGAAGGCGGCAGCACGAAAACGCCCACGGCGTCGGGAAAGAGCCGGCGTGCCTGCGCCGCGCCTTGCACATCAATGGTCAAAACCACGTCACAGCCGACGGCGCGCAATGCTTCGACCTGGCGGCGCGACGTGCCGTAAAGATTGCCGTGAACTTCGGCCCATTCCAGAAAGTCGCCGCGTTCGATCATCGCCTCGAATTCGGCACGCGCGACGAAATGATAATGCTCGCCTTCTGTTTCGCCCGCGCGCGGCGCGCGCGAAGTAAACGAAACAGATTCTTTGACGCGCGCATTTCTTTCCGCCACGGCCGTGACCAAAGTGGTTTTGCCCGCGCCCGAAGGCGCTGAAACGATGAAGAGATTCCCGATCATTCGACGTTGTTGGCCTGTTCGCGAAGTTTTTCGACTTCGGTTTTGATTTCAATCGCCGCGTCGCAAATCGAAATTTCCGAAGATTTCGACAGGATGGTGTTTGCTTCGCGGTTGGTTTCCTGCAACAGGAAATCGAGCTTTTTGCCGATTTCGCCGTCACCGTTGAGCAATTCCCGCAACTGCGTCAGGTGGCTTTTCAGCCGCGCGATTTCTTCGCTGATGTCGCTGCGTTCGGCCAGATACGCGACTTCCTGTGCCAGCCGGGTTTCGTCAATGGTGGTTTTTTCCAGCAATTCGGTGACGCGCTTACGCAGCTTGTCGCGATAAGCGTCCACCAAACCGTCCGCGCCGGATTCGATGATCGTCACTTGCCGCTCAATGCGTTCGACGCGCGCGAGCAATTCCTTTTGCAGCTCGTGACCTTCGACGGCGCGCATCGCCACCAGCGCCATCAGCGCCTGCGTCAGCGCTGCTTCCACGCCTTGAATGACGGCGTCGGTCAACGTGTTGCTGGCGGTTTTCGGCAGCAACACGTTCGGCAAACGCGACAGCGTGGCCAAATCCGCATCGCCCGTCAGTCCGAACTCTTCGCGCATCACGCGCAAGGCTTCCAGATAGCCGCGAATCAGCGGGCGGTTGAGTTCATACGCCGAATCGGCGGTCTGCGAAAAACTGATTGTCACATCCACGCGGCCCCGCGACAGCGCCGCCTGAATCTGTTTTTTGAGCGCGACTTCCAGCGAGGCCAGGTCTTGTGGCGCGCGCCAGTGAATGTCCAGATTGCGATTGTTGACCGACCGCATGTCAACCGTCACCGTAAATGTGTCACCGCTCGCCGTTCCTTGTCCGTAGCCCGTCATGCTTTTGAGCATTGTTTCCTCCGAGGTCCTGGCTGTTGTTGATCCACCTTAAACGACAGCCAAACGCTGTTCGGCAGTCGCTGTTTCTTCTTCGGCAAACTGCAATTCATAAAGTCTGCGATAAATGCCGCCGCGCGAGAGCAACTCCTGATGCGTGCCCGTTTCGGCAATGCGCCCGGCGTCCATCACTAAAATCCGGTCGGCGCGGCGAATGGTCGAAAGACGGTGCGCAATGACAATCGTCGTTCGACCGGTCATCAGATTGTTGAGCGCCTGTTGCACCAGCATTTCGCTTTCCGTGTCCAGCGCGCTGGTCGCTTCATCCAAAATCAAAATCGGCGCGTCTTTCAGAATCGCGCGGGCGATGGCGATGCGTTGCCGCTGTCCGCCGGAAAGAATCAACCCGCGTTCGCCAACCACGGTTTCATAACCTTCCGGCAACTTGCCGATGAATTCATCAGCCAGCGCCGCTGTGGCTGCCGCGCGGATCGCCACGTCGCTATCGTTGCGTCCAAAGGCTCCATACGCGATGTTGGCGCGGACAGTGTCGTT
>CAZRXE010001526.1:0-5057 GCA_964603695.1 uncultured Heliomicrobium sp. | reverse complement strand
GCTGGAAGCGATGCGTACCCGGAACAATTCAACTGAAGCTGTCGAGGCGTTTATGACCATTCCCTTCTCGCGTCCTCTCTCTCATTTGCTGGTGTCGGCGGTTGTTCTGGTTTGTTTTTCGATCCCGGCTTTTGCGCAATCCGACGAAGCGGCCTTGCGGACCATCGTCGGCAAATACTTCGCGGCTTATGCCAAAAAAGACTGGCCGGCGATGACAGCTTTGTGGGATGAAACTTCTCCAGTGCTGGGACGCCGCTACGAAGCTCTGGACAGACAATTCAACGGTTTTGACCTGAGCTTCACCGAACCTGTTCTTTCACGAGTTCTGATCGAAGGCGAAAAAGCTTCGCTGCGCATCGCCACGCGGCGCATCGCTGCCGGCAAAACAGACAACACGCGAATACTGACCGAAGTTCGCCTGGAACTGTCTTTCGTCAAACGCGACGGTCAATGGAAAGTCTGGAACGAAGCATCGCCGGTCGGCGGTTTGTTGAACGCACTGGCCGAGGCGAAAACCGAAGACGCGCGTCGCAAATTGCTGGACGATGACGCCGAACTGGTCAAACGCGATCTGCTGATTTTGCTGCTCGGCCAAAGCGACCGCGCCTACGAACTCGGCGATTACACACGCGCGCTGTCGCTATTGCAGAGCTTGATTCTGGTTGCCGAACGGCTCAACGATCAAAATGAACTTTCCGACGCCTGGCACAAAACCGGCATCATCCACTTTTTGCAAAAACGCTTCGACGACGCGCTGGCGGCTTACCGCAAGAGTCTGGCGATTGAAGAACAACAGGGGCGCAAATACGAAACCGGGCGCTCGCTCAACAGCATCGGCCTGCTATTTCTGGGGCAGGCCAAATTCCCCGAAGCCCTGGATCATTTCCAGCGCGCGCTGGCCATTTACGAAGCTCTGGACAAAAAGAGCGACATCACGCAAACCGTCGAAAACATCGGCAACGTGCATTACGAACAAGGCGACGTCGCGCGCGCCATCGAGTTTTATCTGCGCTCAGTCAAGCTGCGCGAAGAAAACAAAATGGCTGTGCAAGCCGCGCACCTGATGTTGAAGATAGCGCGCGTCGAACTGGAACAAGGCCGCGACGCCGCCGCGATTGATTACTTTCGTCAGGGCGCGGAACGTCTGGCGGCGGCGGGCGACCGGCGCAGTCTGGGCTATGCCTTTCACAACATCGCCAACATTCTTTACGACCAGGGCGATTACAATCAGGCGCTCACGTTTTACCAACGCAGCCTGGACGCCGAACGCGCCGCCGGCACGCGCGAAGGCGAAGCGGGCGCGCTGCAAGGCATAGGCTTGATCCATTCGCTCAATGGCAACCACGCCTCTGCGCTACAAGCACACGAATCGAACCTGGCGATTGCCAAAGCATTGGGCGAAAAGAAAGCCTGGGCTGCGGCCTGGCAAAAAGTCGCCGGTTCGCTTTTCAGCCTGGGCAAATACGACGAATCGCTGGCCGCTTACAACGAGGCGCTGGCCCTGCGCGAACAAATCGGCGATGTGGAAGAAATCGCTCTGGCGGCGCTTGATGTCGGCGTGACGCTGGCGGCGAAACAGGATTACGCGGCGGCACTGGGTTATTACGAACGCAGCGGCAAACTTTACGAAGGCTTGAAAAACTCTTCCGGCGTGGCGGCCACGCTCATCAACACTGCGATGGTTTATTACCAGCAAGCCGATTTTCAAAAAACGCTGGAAGTCGCCGAACGCGCCGCCGCGGTCGCCAGTCTGGATTTGGATTTGTTCTGGCAAGCCCGCTATCGCGCCGGCAAAGCGCATTTCAAATTGAACGATCTGGTCGCCGCGCGAAAATCCCTGACCGAAGCCATCACCGTCATCGAAAGCATGCGCCCGCAAAGCAGTCGCGGGCAGCAACCGCGCTTTTACGAAAACAAAATCGCGCCTTATCAAGCAATGGTGGATGTGGCCGTCGGTGAAAACCTCGGTTACGAAGCCTTCGCCTTCGCCGAACGCGCACGCGCACGCGTGCTGACCGGCGTGCTGCAAAACGCCAAAACCCGCATCGTCAAAACCATGACGCCGCGCGAACAGGAACGCGAAACCCAATTGCTGAGCGCCATCAACAATCTGAACGCGCAGGTTTACCGCGAACAGGAACGCAACAAATCGAAATCGCCGCGTCTGGACGAACTGAAAACGCGATTGCAAAAAGCCCAAAGCGATTACACAGAATTCCGCAACCGGCTTTACGCGCTGCATCCCGTGCTGAAAACGCTGCGCGGCGAACTAAAACCCGCCACCGCCGAACTCGCCGCCGCCGCCCTGCCTGACGCCAAAACGGCATTTCTGGAATTCGTCGAAACCGAAGAGCGCGTTTACCTGTTCCTTTTCGCCAAAGGCATTCCCATGCCGACTCCAACGCCGGCCAAGCGCAAAACGCCAGCCGCCGTCGGCTTGAGAATTTTCGTACTGGCCGCCAATCGCGCCGGGTTGTATGCCAAGATTTCCAGTTTCAATCAGGCCATCGCTGCGCGCGCCGAAGACCTGAGCGCACAGGCGCGGGATTTATACGATTTGTTGCTAAAAGACGCGCAACCGTATCTGGAAGGCAGATCGAAACTGCTCATCGCGCCCGACGCCGTTTCGTGGATGCTGCCGTTTCAAGCCCTGCGCAACGAAGCCGAGCGATTCCTGATCGAAGATTTCGCCTTCAGCTACACGCCGTCGCTGACCATTTTCAATGCCGTCGCCAACACCAAGATCGCCGCAACCGTTCCAACAGGACGCGCCAACGCGGGCCGGCCGTCTTCCGCCGCGCTGCTCGCCGTCAGCGATCCAGCCATCAGCCCAAACGCGGCGGAACTACTCAAAGCCGCCTTGCAAACCGAACCACTCGCGCCGCTGCCGGATTTGCCTCCCCTGAATGAAGCGGAAAAAGAAATCGCGGCGTTGAGCGAAAGCTACGCCGCCAGTGACCGTTTGCTGCTGAGCGGCGCGGAGGCTTCCGAAACCCGCGTCAAAGCTGAGATCGGCAAACACCGTTTCATTCATCTGGCCGCGCGCAGCCTTCACCACGAAGCCAGCCCGTTGTTTTCCCTGCTCACGCTAACGCCTGACGCCGAAGCGCAGGAAGACGGCCTGCTGGATTTGCGCGAAATCCTGCAGCTGGAGTTGAAAGCGGAATTAGTAACGCTTTCAGCCGGCGATTGGGCCAAACCGCAAACAGTCGGCAATCGGGCCATGACTGCCTGGACCTGGGCCTGGTTCGTAGCAGGCGCATCAGCCACTCTGCTCAGCCAATGGCGCACCGAATCGCCCAGCACAGCCAGCCTAATGAAAGCTTTCCATCAACAATTGAAAAAACCTCTGCCGAAATCGAAAGCCACGGCCTGGCAGAGCGCCATCAAGGAATTGCTGAGTCAGGAGGAGTTTCGCCAACCGTTTTTCTGGGCAGGATTCACGATGCTGGGAAATGGCAAATAAAGTGAAGTATGTAGAAATAAAAATTCTTGTTGCGCAGACATTTGCCTAGGAGCGCACGCTGGGCCGTGTGCGCTCCTAGGATTTATTCAAACGCTTCATTTAATCCACATAGAGAAACTCGCTCAAATTGAACACGGCGTGGCAAAAATCGCGAAGCGCCGCCGCTTGCGGCTTGTCGTTCTTGCGTTCGGCATAACCGGCGGCCTGCGATTTTAGAAAGTCTAACGCCCAGGCCAATTCTTTTTCGCTAGGCTGGCGATTGAGCGCCAGTTTGAACGCCGCACCAACTTGTTTGGTGACGTCGTTGCCGGCTTCGGCGGTGATGCGGTCAGCGAAAAAACCAGCCTGTTGCAGGATGAATTCGTTGTTCATCAGCGCCAGCGCCTGCGGCGAAACGGTGGACACAGGCCGAACCGGCGCGGAAACCGTGGTCACTGGGCAGTCAAAGACTTCGATCATCGGCAACAGCACCGAGCGTTTGACGAAAATGTAAACGCTGCGCCGCCAGGTGGATTCATTGTCCTGTGCATCCAGCGGCCAGCGCGGGCGCGAGCCTGTGTTGATGATGTCCGGATCAATACGCGGATAAATGCCGGGGCCGAACATTTGCGGATTTAATTTGCCGCTGACGGCCAGAATGCTGTCGCGCAGGATTTCGCCTTCGAGTCTTCGCGGAGCGACGCGCCAGAACAAACGGTTTTCAGGATCCACCGCAGCGGACTTTTCGACGAACTGGCTGGATTGGCGGTAGGTGTTTGAAGTCATAATCAGCCGGTGCAGAGCCTTCCAACTCCAACCTTTGGCGATGAATTCCGTCGCCAGCCAGTCCAGCAATTCAGGATGACTCGGTTTATCGCCGGTTGCGCCGAAATCGCTAGGCGTGCGGACGATGCCTTTGCCGAAATGGTACTGCCAGATTCGATTGACCGCGACACGGCTGGTGAGCGGATTGTCCGCGCCGGCAATCCAATCCGCCATTTGTTTGCGGCGATTGACGGACTGCAAATTCGCGTCGCCGCACAAAACCTGCGGCAAACCCGGTTCGACCGGATCGCCTTTCATCGAAACATCGCCGCGCCGAAGCAAGTAAGCCTGCGCTGGATTTTCCACGTCGCTGACGCCCATCACCGCAGGCAGCAATGGCGGACGGGTTTTGTTGATCTGTTCGATTTCGTCCTGCAAAGCCTTTCGCGCTTTGCGGGCTTCGGGCGAAAGCTCCGCTTCGATTTCTTCGGGTTGCAGATTGACTGATTTGGCGAAACGTTCGGCGGTTTCCTTGCGATAAGCTTCGCGGGTCGCTTCAGTAACGGTTCCGGTGGATTCGGCCAACTTGACGTGAAACTCGACTTTCTCGGCCATCAACTTTTCGCGAATGGGCTTTTCAATGGAGGCGATTTGAGTTTTGACCGGGCGGACTTTTTCATCCACGGCCTTGTTGGCAGCCTTGTGCGCAGCCATTTCCTCGTCCGATGCCAGCGACTTTTCGGTCTTCTTGAACGGGAAGAAAGCCGCTTGCATTCGGTAATAGTCTTTCTGAGGAATCGGGTCGTATTTGTGATCGTGGCAACGCGCGCAGCCGACCGTCAGCCCC
>CAZRXE010001525.1:0-2086 GCA_964603695.1 uncultured Heliomicrobium sp. | reverse complement strand
TTCCTCGCGTCGTCGTGCGCATCGGCCAAGAAAGAAATGCGGAAGCGCGCTGATGAGATTCTCCGCACAACAAAAGTAGAAAAAGGATTGGCCAAGCGGCTTGAGCAGAAGTTGCCGGAAAAAGGTCTCGTCCGCGCAGTCGTGACCGCACAACGCGAACCGGTCAGCCACGCGGTCGTGCGCGCGCTGAGTGGTGGAATCAATCATTTTTGGCACTCATCCTCACACGCCCTTTACGAACTCAACGTTAAGCTTGATGAAATCCATAAGCGGCAGGCTAAAGGCAAGGCGATTGAGAATCACGAGATTCTTCAGCTCATCAGAGAGATTGCCTCGGCCAGTCAGACAGGCGTGTTGCTCGTGATTGACGAACTCGGAAAGTGTCTTGAATACGCGGCGCAACAACGCGGCGTCGGCGACCTGTACCTTTTGCAGCAGATTGCGGAATTGTCCAACGACACAGGTGCGCCTGTCTATTTGATCGGGATACTGCATCAGGCGTTTTCCGAATACGGCTATGGTCTCGGCACGGTGGAGCGCAATGAGTGGGCTAAAATTCAGGGCCGCTTTGAAGAGATTCCTTTCACCGCCTCGGCAGCGCAGATGACGCAGATGATCGGACAAGTCATCTGTCGCGAAAAGAATGCCAGGCTGGATCGCGTCCTCGCGCAGCAAGCCGAAGCTTGGTACGGCAAGCTCAGCAAAATCGTTGAAATCAAGGAACTCCCCGCCCAAGTTTTTGATGCTGCTTGTCCGCTGCATCCGACGGCGGCTCTCGCGCTGCCGCAACTCTGCATCCGCTATGCGCAAAATGACCGTTCACTGTTTACCTTCCTGACGAGCGCCGAACCGCATTCACTACAGACGTGGTTGAATAAAACTGACCGCAACGGCGAACAGATTCCTCTGCTAAAGCTCGATCGGCTTTATGACTACTTTATTGATTCGGTTGGCATCGGCACTGCCGCACGGCTGAATTTGCAACGCTGGGCCGAAGTGAAGAGCTTGATTGACGATCATCGCAACGGCGAGGCTGACGAATTGAGAGTGTTAAAGACCATCGGCATTCTCAATCTCGCCGGTGCCGGTGGATTCTTGAAAGCGTCGCGCGAACTCGTCGTGCTCTCTTTGTGCGATGCGCTCGATGATCGGGAAGAGAAACGGCGCTGGAATAAAACCCTTGATCATTTGCTGACGCGCGGCCTGGTAATACACCGGCGCCAAGTGGATGAATTGCGGATTTGGGAAGGATCTGATTTTGACATCGAAGCGGCCGTGCGCGAACAAATCGAACAACAACGGACACCGCTCGCAACTCTGCTTGCAGATGCCTGCCCGCTGCGCCCGGTCGTCGCGCAGCGGCACAGCTATCAAACGGGCACGCTCCGTTTTTTTGAGCGGCGATATCTTGATAGCCAGAGTGACCTCGCTGTACTCCGTTGTGAAAACGGTGAATGCGATGGCTTGATCGGGTATTGGGTTGATGATGCCGCGCCCGCGCTAGTGCCGGAGCAAACCGCCGATCACAAACCGTTAGTGTTGGTGGAGGTCGGCCAGGTCGAGACTTTGCGCCGGCGCGCGTTGGAGTTGATGGCACTCAAACGTATTCAAAGCGATGCGGCGGAGTTGCAACCCGATGGGATCGCGCGTCGCGAAGTGCGCTATCGCGTCACTCAGGCGCGACAAATGCTGGATGAGGTCTTTGCCCAAGGCGCCTAAGCAACACTAAGATGGAAATCTTGTCAGCACAAAGCACAACTCTGCCTTTCAATTCTGGGTTGGACATTGCCGCACTCTCAAGACTCTTCTCCAACACGACGAACTCCTACAAGTTTGTTTTCTTCGTATCCTATCTCGACATTCTGAAACGGAAAGAATTCAAAGCCACGGAACCAATCAGCTTTCGAGAATTGACCGTCGAAATGCTGGCTAACACTTGGTATCCGCACACGTACTTCAAGCTGTCCTTCGGCCTTCAGGATTTGATCACAGCCAAACTGGATTCATTGAAATTAGACATCAGCGAGCCAATTCTAAAATTTAGGGATACCGATAAGAAGCTTTTGCGCACAACCATAAGCAACCA
>CAZRXE010001524.1:0-3391 GCA_964603695.1 uncultured Heliomicrobium sp. | reverse complement strand
ACGAAGGCATGCTGGTGCAATTCGCCGGGCAAACGTTGTTCGTCACGGACAACGAAGACCTGGGAACCTTCGGCGAATTGAGTCTGTCGGCCAATAACCCGCTTGTCATTCCGACCAACTTGATTGACCCGAACGACAATCCGGCGTCGGGAACCAGCATTACAGGTAACAGCAATGTCGCCGCCATTACGGCGCAACAAGCCGTCAACAACAACAGCCGCATCATCCTGGACGACGGCAGAAGCGGTTCCAATCTTGCGCCCATAGCCTTCATCGGGCCGGGAACGAATTCAACCATCCGGCGCGGCGACAGCGTGGCCGGATTGTCCGGCGTGATGAGCTACGGTTTCGGCAGTTATCGCATTGAGCCGACCGGAGCGATCAGCTTCAACGCACTGAATCCGCGTCCGGCAGCGCCTGATGCGGTTGGCGGAACTTTGCGCGTGGCGTCATTCAACGTCGAAAACTACTTCGCCACCACCGGAACCGGACGCGGTCCCGAAAACGCTACGGAGTTAGCTCGCAAACGCGACAAGGTCGCCGCCGCAATCATCGGATTGAACGCCGACGTGGTGGGTTTGATCGAGTTGGAAAAAGGCACGCAAGGAACGCCTGACGCGGCGGTCAACGACATCGTGTCGGCGCTCAACGCGATTCTTGGCCCCGGCACTTACGCGGCGGTAGCCACGCCGACCGCCGTTTATACCGTTCCGGTCGGAACCGACGTGGACATCAAATCGGGGATGATCTACCGCACGACCACCGTGACCACCGTCGGCGCTTCGCTGACCGATACTGTCGCGGCAGTCGGCACTTACAGCCGCGCGCCCATTGCGCAAACCTTCCAGCAAACCGCCAACGGTGAAAAATTCTCCGTCGTCGTCAACCATTTCCGCTCCAAAAGCTGCCCCGGAACAGGCGAGGACGCGGATATGAGCGACGGACAAGCCTGCTTCAACGGCAGACGCCGCAATCAAGCACAGTCCGTCGTCTCCTTCGTCAATAACACACTGGTTCCGATTGATCCCGATGTGCTGGTGGTCGGCGATTTGAATGCTTATGGGCAGGAAGACCCGATTGACGTTTTCCGCGCGGCGGGTTACGGCGATGCCATAGGGCAATATGTCTCCGCCGCCAATCAACGATCCTTCACCTTCGGCGGTGAAGGCGGCCTGCTCGATCACGCTTTCGCCACCGGCAGCCTGACCGGCAAATTGACCGGCGCGACTGTCTGGCAAATCAATGCCGACGAACCGGTCGTGTTCGATTACAACACCAACAACAAAACCGACGACCGTTACGCGCCGACGCCTTATGCTTCGGCAGACCATAACCCGATTCTAGTAGGCATCAATCTGGCTGTCGTTTGCCCGACAATTACGGTCACGCCGTCTTCCGTGCCGGCGGGAACCGCCGGCACGGCGTATGGCCCGGTGCAGTTCATGCAAACCAACGGCAGCGGCACGATCAACTGGAGTGTGACCAGCAACAATCTGCCCGCCGGCCTGACACTCAATCCGACGACCGGACAACTTGCCGGCACGCCCTCGGTTGCCGCTGGCGTCAACGTGACAATCCGCGCCACCGATCAAAACAACTGCTTCGGCGAAGCCACCGTCACGCTGCAAATCAGTTGCCCGACCATCACCATCAGTCCTTCTTCCGGTTCGCCGACAGTGTTGACCGGCGGAACCATCAGTCAGGCTTATAGTCAAACCTTCACCGCCGCGCCCGCCGGCGGCAGTTACACCTATTCGATTCCCGCGCCGAGCATTCCGCCCGGATTGACGTTCAGCACCTCAACCGGCGTGTTGAGCGGCACGCCCAACACAACGGGAACCTTCACGTTCACCGTCACGGCCACAGGCTTCGGCAATTGCGGAGGAACGCAGACCTATTCGCTGACCATCGGCTGCCAAACCATCACCTTCACTCCGTCGGGGCCGTCCCTGCCCGGCGGAACGGTGAACTCGATTTACAGCCAACAACTGACCGCAAACAACGCCAGCGGAAATGTGAATTTCACGCTTCAATCCGGCACGTTCCCAGCGGGCGTCAATATGAGCCTGGCAGGCTTAATCAGCGGCACGCCGACCGCCCCCGGCACGTCTAACTTCACCATCAAAGCGACCGACGCCAACGGCTGCATGGCGACACAGGAATATTCGCTGACCATCGGCTGCCAAAGCATTACCGTCAATCCTGCCGGCCCGGCGTTGCCTGCGGGAGTATCCGGCACGCCTTATAGCCAGATGTTCACGCAAACAGGCGGAAGCGGCACAACGACCTTCTCCATCAGCGCGGGAACGCCGCCGATGGGTTTGACCTTATCTGGCGCAACGCTTTCCGGTACGCCGACCGAGTTCGGCAATTTCAGTTTCACCATTCGCGCCACCGACGCCAACAGTTGTTTCGGCGAACGCGCTTACACGCTGGCCATCAATTCGCCTTGCGGAACAATCAACGTTACGCCGATGGTTGTGCCAAACGGTTTTGTCGGCACGGCGTATAGCGCCACGTTCAATGCCGGCGGCGGAACCGCGCCGTATAGCTTCACCATCAGCGCAGGCACTCAACCGACAGGCTTGACGTTGGCAACGGGCGGCGCGCTGACCGGCATGCCGACGGCAACCGGCACATTCAACTTCACCGTCAAAGCCACCGACGCCAACGGCTGTATGGGCACGCAGGCTTACACGGTCATCATCAGCGGCGGCGGCTTGCAGTTTTATCCGTTGCCCGCTCCGGTTCGCTTACTGGATACGCGCAGCGGCGCGGGGATTTCCGGCTGCACCATCGGCACGGGCGCACTGGCGGCGAACGCAACGCGGACGCAACCAGCAGTCAGCACATGTTCGATGATTCCAGCCAATGCTGCGGCGGTCATCGGCAACATCACTGTCGTGCCTGCCGCGCCGGGTTTCCTGACGCTCTTCCCCAGCGACGCCACGCAACCCACCGTCGCCAATTCCAATTTCCAGGCCGGGGAAATCACCAATAATTTCTTCACCGTAGGTTTGGGAAAGACAGGCCCGGATGTTGGAGCGTTCAAGATTTTCGTCAGCGCCGAAACGCACGTCATCATTGATTTGACGGGTTATTACGCGCCGCCGGGTGCGGGCGGACTGTTCTATCATCCGCTGCCGACGCCTGTGCGGTTGGTGGAAACGCGCTCTCAGTTTTCCGGCTGCTTCCAACCTCCGCAACTGATCGGCACTGGCAATCCAAACGCCGATCCGAATCTGGATTTGCCTGTACAAGGCCGCCCGCCTGGCGTGCCATCGCCTTGCAATTCCATTCCGAACGACGCAGCCGTGCTGGTCGGTAATGCAACTTCGGTCGTGCCCTCTGGCGGAGGCTTTCTGACGATCTATCCCAGCGACGCCACGCG
>CAZRXE010001523.1:0-3422 GCA_964603695.1 uncultured Heliomicrobium sp. | reverse complement strand
TCGAGGATCGACTCGCGGACGAGATTGGTCAGCGGGACTTCGGCGGTGGGAACCAGATAGTAATCGCGCTCGAAACGCAGTTTGAACAAGTCTTGTTCAAACTTTGGAAGCTGTCCCGTGCCGAACAGGCTGTCGTCATTGACGATGAAGGGCGGCAGCATTTCGCGGTAGCCGTGTTCGGTGGTGTGCAGGTCGAGCATGAAGGCGATCAATGCACGTTCGAGTTTCGCTCCGATGCCGCTCAAAACGGAAAAGCGCGCGCCGGTGACTTTGGTGGCGCGTTCGGTGTCCAGAATGCCGAGGGCGGTGGCGATGTCCACGTGGTCTTTGGGCGCGAAGCCTTCGGCGGCGAAATCGCGCGGCGTGCCCCAGCGGCGGACTTCCGCGTTGGCCGATTCATCTTTGCCAACCGGCACGGATTCGTGCGCCAGATTCGGCACGCGCGTCAGAATGTTGCGAAACTCATTTTCCATTTCTTCGACGCGGACTTCGGCGGCTTTGATCTTTTCACCGATCTGGCGCGATTCGGCTTTCTTGCCTTCGGCTTCTTCTTTCTTGCCTTCGCGCATCAACGCGCCAACTTCTTTGCTGATGCGGTTCGAGGCGGCGTTCAGTTCGTCGCGTTCGCGAATCAATGCGCGGCGTTCGGCATCGAGTTTTTGAAAATCTTCGAGCAGGGCGGGATCGAAATTGCGCGCGCCCAGCCGCTGGCGCACTTGATCGAAATTCTCACGGACAAAATGTAGATCGAGCATAAAAACCTCTTGATAAATGTCGCTTCGGGACGGAAGCCGACAAAGTACGGATTGCGCCAAAGGCTGTCAACGAAGAATTGTGACGACGGCAGTGCTGTGCTAGGTTGACGCCGAAATCCCATCTCAAACCTTCTGAGGACAAAACGATGAATCGCTCTCTTATCAGAACTCTTGTCTTGTTCTGTGTGGTGTTGGGTCTGGCGTTTTTTGCGTCCGCCCAAAAATCGTCACGGCAGCCGGAACAAACCGCGCTTGATCGTTACATCGCCCAGCCGGATTCTGTTTACGGCTGGAAGCTGGCAAACACCATCGAAGGCGCGGGTTATCGCGGCTACGTGCTGGAGCTGACCTCGCAAACCTGGCGCAGCGAAAAAGACTTGGATCGCCCCGTCTGGAAACACTGGCTGACCATAGTCAAACCGGAAAAAGTTACCGGTAACAAAGCCTTGCTCTTCATCGGCGGCGGCAAAAACGGCGATCCTGCACCAAGCAAAGTTTCCGACCGCGCAGCTAAAATCGCGATGGACACTAATTCCGTGGTCGCCGATTTAGGAATGGTTCCGAATCAGCCGTTGTATTTCACCGACTCCAAAGACAAAGGTCGTTCAGAAGACGATTTGATTGCCTACACGCGCGTCAAACACTTTTCGACCAAAGACGATTTCTGGCTGGTGCGGCTGGCAATGGTCAAAAGCGGCGTGCGCGCGATGGACGCGATTCAGGAATTTTTGCGCAGCGATGCGGGCGGCAAACTCAATGTCGAGCAATTCGTCGTCGCCGGCGGATCGAAGCGCGGCTGGACAACCTGGTTGGTCGGCGCGGTGGACAAGCGAGTGGTGGCGATAATGCCGATGGTGATTGACGCGCTGAACTCGGAAGCCATCACCAAACATCACTTTGAAGCTTACGGTTTCTTTTCGCCCTCGCTGAACGATTACGTCAATCACGGCCTATTCCCGCACAAGATCGGCACGCCGGAATACAAGGCCGTACTCGACATCGAAGACCCATACAACTATCGCCGGCGCGACAGCTTAAAAATGCCGAAGTTCATGATTAACGCCGCCGGCGATCAATTTTTCCTGCCGGACAATTCGCAGTTCTATTACGGCGAATTGCCGGAAGAAAAACACATCCGCTACGTGCCGAACGCCAAACACGATCTGGCGGGTTCGGACGCAGTAGAAAGTCTGACTGTGTTTTATCAGGCGATTTTGACGAACACGCCGCGCCCGCGTTTTTCCTGGAAGAAAGAGAAGGATGGCTCGCTCGTCGTCAAACCTGTGGAAAAACCGAAAGAGGTGAATCTGTGGCAAGCCACAAATCCGAACACGCGCGATTTCCGGCTGGATTTGATCGGCAAGGCATACACCAGCACTCCGCTCAAAGCTGAAAAAGGCGGCTCTTACGTTGGCCGCGTGGAAAAGCCGGAGAAAGGCTACACGGCGTTTTTCGTCGAACTGGTTTATGACAGCGGCGGGAAATATCCGTTCAAATTCACAACGGAAGTCAGCGTTGTGCCGGACGTGTTGCCGTACAAATTTGAGGATGCCGCCAAGAAATATGCCGGCACTGCATCGCGGAAGTGATCGTTGAAGTCGCAAAAACAAAAGAAGCGCGCGGGCAGACTCGCGCGCTTCTTTTGTTTTAAATTGCAACTCGAAACCATTTGTCAGGCATTGGCAGCTTCAATCATTTCGTTGCAGCCGCGAAAGCGATAGCCGATGCCGATAACGGTTTCGATGCAGTTGCCGCAAACGCCGAGCTTTTTGCGCAAGCCGCTGATGTGAACGTCCAGGGTGCGAGCTTCGCCGTAATATTCCAATCCCCAAACTTGATCGAGCAATTGTTCGCGCGGCACGACGCGGCCTTTGTTGCGCGACAAAATCGAAAGCAACGCGAATTCCTTGCGCGTCAACTTGACGGTCTGCCCCTGCGAGAAAACGGCGAAATCGGCGTAATCAATTTTCAGCAACCCATCGTCGTAAAGCTTCGGCGATTGCGCTTCGTAACCGGAGCGGCGCAGCGCGGCGCGCACGCGGGCAACCAATTCGCGAACACTGAAGGGTTTGGTCATGTAATCGTCCGCGCCCAATTCCAAGCCGCGCACTTTGTCCGCCTCTTCGGTGCGGGCGGTCAAAACAATGATCGGCATGCGCCGCGTCAATTCTTCGGTGCGAAAGCGGCGGCACAATTCAAAGCCGCTCATTCCCGGCAGGTTCAAATCCAGAATCAGTAAATCCGGCGCGGAGTTCGCGCTTTCAGCCGCGCGACGGGTTGGCGCGTTACCGAGCGCGACGTTCAGCCCATCTTCACCGGTCAAGGCGACTTGCGCGGCAAAAGCGCCCTCGCGTTCCAGGTTGTAGCGGATGCTTTCGGCAATGTCCGGGTCGTCTTCAATAATTAGAATAAAAGGTTTCATATTTGGTGGCTGGTGGCTGGTGGCTGGTGATTGGTGGTTGGCGAGAAACGAAACTCAACCAACCACCAATCACCAATCACCAACCACTATCGGGCGATCTGGCTGTGTTTGATGACCAGCGCGTCTTTCATGTAAACGATCAATTCGCAGATGTCCGTAACGTAATCGCCGATGCGTTCCAGATGTTTGGCCACCAGCAACAAACGCGCGGCGCGGCCTGCGGCGGCGGTATCTTTCGACATGCG
>CAZRXE010001522.1:0-2844 GCA_964603695.1 uncultured Heliomicrobium sp. | reverse complement strand
CATCCCTTGCTGAACCGCTCCATCGGTCAGGCGCAAAAACGCGTTGAAGGACACAATTTTCAGATCCGCAAACGCACGCTGGAATATGACGACGTGATGAACAAGCAGCGCACCACGATCTACACGCTGCGTCGTCAATTGCTGGAACAGGCCGATCAACGCGAGGAAATTCAAACCACCGCCGGCGCGATTCTGGACATGCTGATGGACGATTACCTGAGCCTGGAGGAAATGCCGGATCAGTGGAACTTCGACGCCTTCCATGTGCAGATTGAATTTCAGTTCGGCCTGGACGTGAAAGAAGCCGGGATTGATCTGGAAAACCTGGAACGCGACGAAGTTCGCAAGGCCGTCTGGGACAAGCTCCAGCAAATGTATTCGGAAAAAGAAGCATTGGTCGGCGCGGAAGCTATGCGCTATTACGAACGCATCATCCGCCTGAACATCGTGGACGGCCAATGGAAAGACCACTTGCTGGCGATTGACCATTTGAAAGAATGGATCAATCAGGTCGGTTACGCGCAAAAGGACCCGCTGGTCGAATACAAGAAACAATCCTTCGATCTGTTTGAGGCAATGCTCGACCGGATTGATATGGACACGGTACGCGCGCTCTATCATCTGCAAGTCACAGTCGAACAACCGCCCGAAGAGCGTATTCAACGCCGCCCGCGTCGCGGTCACATCACTTTCAGCAAAGCCAATGCCACAGCCGCCATGGCCGGCGAAGACGAAGGCAAACCGCGCACAGTGGTCAACACCATGCCCAAGATCGGTCGCAACGACCCTTGTTATTGCGGCTCAGGGACGAAGTACAAGAAATGCCACGGCACTGAAGTGTAATTGCCGACGCCGGCGTTTAAGCTAATCCGCCAAAACAAAAACCGTAGGTTGAGCAAACCTACGGTTTTTGTTTTGTAATTGACCAGCCATCAGGCGACAAAAGGGCTGCGTTTTCAGGCCGGCTCCGCCACAAACCTGTACCCCAAGCCGCGCACGGTCAGCAAATGGTGCGGTTTGGCGGGAACGTCTTCGATCAGCTTCCTCAGTCGGGCAATGAAGTTATCAATGGCGCGAGTGTCTGTGTCTTCGTGCAGGTTCCAAACCTCTTCCAGAATGTTGCGACGAGAGACGGCTTTACCTTCGTGTTTGATGAGGTAACGCAGCAGGTCTGCTTCCATCAGCGTCAGACGTTCAGTGCGTTCGCCGCAGCGCAGTTCCAACAAGGAAAAATCAATGGTCTTGCCGGCAAAGCTGTAGATTTCGCCGGATTGTTTTTCGCCGGATTCTTTTTCGGAAAGCGTTTCCTGCGCGCGGTGGAACCATTCGCGGCGGCGCAGCAAACCGCGCAGGCGGGCGATCAGAATGCTCAACTCGAAGGGTTTCGGCAGGTAATCGTCCGCGCCGGCTTCAAAGCCTTTCAAAACGTCTTCGGGGCGGTTACGGGCGGTGAGCATCAGTATGGGAACGAATTGGCCTGCCTGGCGCAATTCGGTGGCGACTTCAAAACCGTCCTTGCCCGGCAACATCACGTCCAGCAGCACAGCGTCGAAGCGTCTGGGCTGGGCGAGCAACAGTTCCAACGCCAATTCGCCGTCGCCCGCAAGCACGACTTCGTAACCTTCGGCTTCCAAATTGAAGCGCAGGCCGTTGGCCAGATGCTGTTCGTCTTCGACGATCAAAACTTCGCCCATAATTTCACTCGCTGATTTTCGGTAGTTGAATGGTGAAGGTGCTGCCCAAACCTTCGCCCTCGCTTTCGGCAAAGACCTTGCCGCAGTGTTTGTTGACCACTGAACGAACAATGAACAGACCCAGGCCGGTGCCTTTGACTTTCAGGTGCTGGCGGCGCGGCACGCGGTAAAAGCGTTTGAAGACGTGCTTCAGGTGAATGCGCGGAATGCCTACGCCTTGATCGCGGACGCGAACGGCCAGTGTTCGTTCGTCTGCTTCCGCCACTTCGACCGAAACGTTGATGTCCTTTTTGGAATACTTGATGGCGTTGTCTATCAGGTTGGAAATGGCTGCGCGCAATTCTTCTGCGTCGCCTTTGACGCGCGCCGGATGGCCGTTGCCGTCGTAACGCAAAGCGGTTTCATCCAGATGCGTGCGTTTGCGGGCCAGTTCCACGCATTCGCGGGCCAGTTCGCGCAAATCCAGCACGGTCGGTTGAATTTGCCGCCGTTGATCGCCGGTGCGTCCGGCTCGCAACACCTGCTCGACAGTGTGCAGCAAACGGTCGCTGTCTTCGAGCATGATTTTGTAAAACTCCTTCCGCCGGCTTTCGTCCACCTCGCGGGTTTGCAGCGTTTCCAGATACAAGCGAATGGACGCGATGGGAGTTTTCAATTCATGCGTGACGGCGTTGATGAAACTATCGTGCTGTTCGTTGCGGCGGATTTCGCGGATCAGGAAGATGGTGTTCAGCGTCAGCCCAGCCATAATCAGCATAAAAAAGATGACGCCGAAAATAAGCAAAGCGACTTGTCGCCAGTGAAAGACGATCCAGCCGACATTGAGCGCAATGGTCAGCGCCAGCAGGATGATGCCCAGCACCGTGAAGAAGATAACGGACTTTTTGCGATGACTGCCGAACTTTGTCTTCACCATAACGGGCATTGTAGGCGAAGGTCAGATGGGTTCAAACGCTCTCTTCCAAAGGTTCAAATTCGTTGGCGGGTGCAGGTTTTCGCGCGGAGTTGAGGCCGGCGACGCGAACGTCCTTAGCCAAGCCGAGTTTTCGCAGCACCCAGATGCCGTACCAGTTCACATCAATTTCATACCAGGTCAAACCGTGACGGGCGGAAGATTGATGCGCGTGATGGTTGTTGTGCCAGCCTTCGC
>CAZRXE010001521.1:0-6708 GCA_964603695.1 uncultured Heliomicrobium sp. | reverse complement strand
ATGATAGATGTCTACTTCGAGCGCGACATCCGGCGGCGGATCCACCGCGAAATCCAGTCTGATACGATTGCTGAGTTGCGGAACGATTTGCACGTAAAAGCAGGCGTCCGGATCCAACCCTTTTCGGCGTCGGGACTTTTTGATCGTGGGGCCGCCGAAGAAACGAATATCAATATGCAAACTCAAACTAAGCTGGCTGAGCAGGCGGTTGAAAAATACCGCATAGACCTCGTGCAGAGTGGATTTTGACATACGCTCCATCACTTCTTCGCCATAACTGACCCTTACCAATTTGGAGTCGGGCGGCAACTGGTCGTGCAATCGTTCGTAATCTTCCCACGCGACGTTATGAAAGACGCGCACTTCGCCCGGCTCCATCTCTTCGGCGATTTTGAGGTAATTGATTGCCGGCGAGGCGACGGTGGTTGTGGTCATAAACTGCTCCTTCCCACGGAGAATTACTTTTTGATTCGCTTGGTCATGTGGAGTTCGTTCTTTTCACCCGGCACGATTTCGTATTTGACCTCATCCATCAGCGTGCGAATCAGGCGCAGTCCGAGGCCGCCCGAGGCGCGTTCGTGGACGAGTTGTTCGACGGACTCCGATTGCACCTGGGTGGGATCAAAGCCGCGGCCTTCGTCAATCACGGAGATCAAAAGTTTTTCGTCGTCGAAAATGGCGCGGACGCTGACGGCTTTGGCGGTGTCGTGACCGTAGGCATGTTCGATGACGTTGGCGCAGGCTTCGTCCACGGCCAGTTCCAGTTTGGTGATTTCTTCTTCGCCGAGCGTGGCCTGTCTGCCGACGCTGGTGACGAATTCGCGAATCAGTGCCAGGTTTTCGGTGGATGACGGAACCTGCAAATTGAATTTTCTTTCGATGGCGGCCATCAGTTATCGCCTCCTGAATCGGGGTTCACTACCGACTGCCTGCTAGCTGGCGCTGAAACTTCGTTTGGCAGCTTGTTGATCGTCGAGCATTTCAAAAATGTCTTGAAAGCCAAGAATATCGAAAGTGTGTTTGACCTTGGGAACGAGACCGCAGATTTTGATGTCGCCGCCGATTTCGCGCACTTCCTCGACGAAGCTCATAAACACGCCCAGACCGGCGGACGAGATGTAACTGAGTTTGGCGCAATCCACGATGATGCGATGGCGGCCCGCTTTGATTTCGGATTGGATGGTGTTCTCGAAAGCGGGCGCTGTGTGCGCGTCCACGAAGCCTTCGAGCATGACGATGGAAAGACCGTCTTCCTGTGCGGTCTGAATCGCAAACGGATTTGGCACGTTGAAAAAACCTCCGGCAAATTGAATGAGTACTAGGGAAAAATTTCAGTGCTTGAAACTGCGACCAATCTTAGCATAATCGCCTCGACTCGCAACTTTTCATCACTGCAAAAACCTGACGGCAAAAAGCTTTACGGATCGTTTGGAGAGAACCCATGTCTAAACGTGTGCGGATCGCGCTCGGCGCAACAGTGTTGCTGCTGATGTCGGTGTATTTCGGCCTTTATGTTTATTCGGTCTTCCTACCGAGGAAGGGAAGCTCCGACGGCTTTTCCGCTTCCTGGGACGGCACGGGGCAGCCGCGCATCGTCGGCGTTGATGCCGACAGCCCAGCCACTGGTTTGGTGCAGGTCGGCGATGAAATGATCGCCATCAACGGCGTCAACATACGAGAGAATCCGAGCATTTTATTGGGCAACGAACTGCCGCCGGGAACGCGGTTCACCTTGACGATCCGGCGCGCGGGCCAATTGCAGGACATTTCCATTCTGACGGTTCCTCATCGCGGACGCATTCAGTTCGGGACGTTTTATTACGTCAACCTGCTGTTTCTGCTGACTGCTTGGGCGATCTTTCTGCTGCGACCGGCGGACAAACAGGCTTGGTTGTTGGCGCTGATGCTGGCGAGCTTTACCGGAATGATTGATAACGCGCCGGACAATTTGCCGGATGGATTGCGTATGTTCGCCGGCGGTATCAATGCATTGGGACTATTGTTTTTCCCGATCTTCGTTCATTTCTTTCTGATTTTTCCCGAAGCCTCGCCGTTGTTGCGCCGCCGGCCGCGTTTGGAAACCTGGATTTACCTGCCTTGTTTGCTGGTGGTGTTGCCCGCGCTTGCCCCTGGACGAGTGTCACCGTTGATGGGCTTGCGGCTGATGAATTTTCAGTGGTTCCAATATCTGATTCACGCGGTGATCTTCATCGTCATTGTGTTTCTGGCCGGCGGATTGGTTTGTCTGGCGCTTAATTACCGGGCCGCGAATCCCAGCGCTAGAAGAAAGCTGCGCGTGGTGATGGCAGGCAGCGCCGCCGGGTTTTTTAATTTGTTGGTGTTGATCGTCGGTGATTCAATCGGGATGAAAACGGTTTGGCCGTCTTTGAGGGAGTGGGCGGGCAATGCGCTGCTCATCACCATGCCGCTGGTTCCGCTTTCGTTCATGTACGCAATTGCCCGGCACAAAGTCATTCCGGTCAGCCTGATGATTCGGCGCGGCGTGCGGTACGTGCTGGTGTCGCGCGGTTCGGTCTTGCTGGAAGGGATTGCGGTAACTGTGTCTGTGACGATTCTGCTGACTTATGTTTTCAGCCGGTTCAGACCATCGGGCATTGTCATCGGGCTGGTGTCGGCATTTGTGGCGATTGTGACCTGGCGGCTGGAAGGCTGGCTCCACAACAAATATTTAGCGCCATTGATTGACCGCAAATTCTTTCGGCAGGCTTATGATTCGCAAAAGATCATGGCCGAACTGGCCGACTCGTTGCGCTCGACCACGGACTTGCCCCATCTGTGCGAACAAGTCGCCACGCGGATTCAAACCGCGCTGCAAACTGAAAGCGTCGCAGTGCTGTTGCGCGACGAAGCGACTGGCGATTACTTGAGCGGTTATTCCTGCGAATACGCCGGCAACGGCCAATCCACTTCCTGCCGCAGGCAATTCCGTTTGCCTGCGCATGGCGAATTCATCGCCGAATTGAAAGAAAACTCCGAGCCGATTGAAGTGGAGGCGCGCTTGAATGGTGACGGCAACTCGAATTCCATTGAACAAGCCGAGCTTCGCGAAATGAAATCCGCGTTATTGCTGCCGTTGATGAGCAAAGACGGAATGCCTGGCATCATCGCGCTCGGCCCGCGGTTGGGCGACTTGCCGTTTTCGCGCGAAGATAAGCATCTATTGATCAGCGTCGCCGGGCCGACAGCCTTCGCCATTGAAAACTCGCGCTTGATCGAACGCATGGTCATCGAAGCCCGCCGCCGCGAAGAGATCGAAGCCGAAAACGAACAACGCGCCAAAGAACTGGAGGAAGCCCGCCAACTGCAACTTTCGATGTTGCCCAAAACCGTTCCGCAACTGCCGCATTTGGACATCGCGGCTTACATGAAGACCGCGACCGAAGTCGGCGGTGATTATTACGACTTCCGTTTGTCTGATAACGGGGATTTGACGATTGTCGTGGGCGACGCGACCGGTCACGGGCTGAAGGCGGGAACGGTTGTGACGGCGACGAAAAGCCTGTTCAATCATCTGGCGGAAACGCCGGACGTGACGGAGTTTTTCCATCACTCTTCGCGTGCGCTGAAGCGTATGAACCTGCGTTCGCTGTTTATGGCGATGACCGTCGCCCGCTTCAAAGGTTATGAACTGACGTTGAGTTCCGCCGGAATGCCCGCCACCTTGATTTACCGCGCAGCCACCGAAGACATCGAAGAAGTACCGCTGACTGGAATCCCGCTGGGCAGCATGCCCGGTTATCGTTATCGCCAACAGCAAGTTCTGCTCAGCGCGGGCGATGTGGTTGTGTTGATGAGCGACGGGTTCCCGGAACTCTTCAATCCCGAAGATGAAATGCTGGATTACGCTCGTGTCAGGGAATTGCTGGCCGAAGCGGCGACGCATTCGCCGCAGGAAATCATTCAACGGTTTCTGCGCGCGGGCGAAACCTGGGCAGATGGCCGTCCGCAGGACGACGACGTGACTTTCGTCGTGGTGAAAGTGAAATAGGAGAGTAATGAGCTTACGACAACGTCAATGGGTTGGCGCGATGATTTTCGTCCTGATGTTTGGGAATTTCGGCGTCGGGGCCTATTCCACCTGGCTGAGTCTATCACGGCTGGGCAACGGCAGTTACGACGGATGGTCGTCGCGCCTGCAATCGGACGGCAGACTGTTGATCGTCAGCGTGGATGCCGGCGGCCCGGCGTCGGCCTTGCGTCGGGGTGACGAACTGGTTTCGATCAATGGTTTGACGCGGCGGGAGGATGTGGACATAGCGAATTTCAACCGGCGCGTGCCGCCGGGAACCCGTTACCTGATGTTGATTCGCCGTCAGGGGCAATTGCTGGAAATTCCGCTCGTGACGACGGCGTATGCTGCTACACGCTGGATTCCGCCGCTGGCCGACTTGCTGGTTCAATTGCTGTTTTTGCTGACGGGATTGATTGTTTTTCTGCTCAAAGCTTCGGACAAACAAGCCTGGCTGTTGGCGATTATGCTTGGTACGTTCACGGGCTTGTTCAATAGCGAACTTGCGCCGTTGCCGCCTTTTTTGCTGACGATAGTGGTGGTGGCGCGAGTCGCGGGGCTGCTGTTTTTGCCTGTATTCCTGCATTTCTTTTTGATCTTCCCGGAACGCTCGCCGCTGTTGAACCGGTTTTCGCGTTTGGAAGGCAGGCTGTACTGGCCTTTAGCGTTGATGTTGCCGCTTCTTTCCGTCAACCGCCTGATCGTGATTTTCCGTCTGTACCCAAGTCTGAATGCTTTTGTCCGGAACCTTGGGATTTTGAACAATCGCTGGATTGGGTTGCTGACCTTGAGCATTGTGCTTGGGTATTTGGCGGCGGGATTGGTGGCGCTGGTGATCGGCTATCGTTCGACAGGAGTGGCCGCGCGACGCAAGTTGATTGTGATTGCCGCCGGTAGCGGAGCGGGCGTGTTGAATTTGTTGCTGCTGATTGTTTGGGAGTCCTTCTTTAGCGTTGATTCCCCCTGGGTCAAAGACTGGTTGGAGTTGGCGCTGAAATTTACTTTGCCGTTGATTCCGCTGTCGTTCGCCTACGCCATCTTTCGGCACAAAGTCATTCCCGTCAGCCTGATTTTACGGCGCGGCGTGCGTTACGTGCTGGTGTCGCGCGGCTCGCTGGCGTTGCATTTGTTGTTGTCAGTGTTGGTGATGTTCCTATTGATGGAAACGCTGTTCGGTGCCAAAGGACGTACCATTGGCGTGATTTCCACGGTGGTTGGAATTCTGCTTTGGAATCTGAATTCCTGGCTGCATCGCCGCGTGCTGGCTCCGGCAATTGACCGCCATTTCTTTCGTCAGTCTTACGACGCGCAACAAATCATAACCGGCCTGACGCAATCCCTGCGTTCGGTGACGAGCCTGCCGGAGTTACTGGAATTGGTCGCCGCCAAAATTCAAAGTGCGCTGCAAACCGAATCCGTCACCATCTTTTTGCGTGACCGGAACGAAGACGATTTTCAGTCCGTGCATTCGCTGCATCATCAAACTGCTGGCGAAAGCGACGCCGAAGATCAGCGGCTTTCGGCGAAGGCGCAAATCCTGCGCCGACTGACCACCGGCGGCGAACCGCTGGAAATCAACGCCGCCGAAGAGTCGCCGGACAAAGACGGACAAACGCTGCGCGAGATGAATGCCGCGCTGTTGCTGCCGCTAACCGCGAAAGGAGACGCGAAAGAAGAATTGATGGGTTTGATCGTACTCGGCCCGCGATTGGGCGACCTGCCGTTTTCGCGCGCCGACAAAGATTTGCTGATGAGTGTTGCCGGGCCTGCCGGTTTCGCCATCGAAAATTCCCAACTGGTCGAACGCATGGTCGCCGAAGCCCGCCGCCGCGAAGAGATCGAAGCCGAAAACGAACAACGCGCCAAAGAACTGGAAGAAGCCCGCCAACTTCAACTTTCGATGCTGCCGAAACAATTGCCGCAACTTCCCAATCTGGAAATCGCGGCTTATATGAAGACAGCCACGGAAGTCGGCGGCGACTATTACGATTTTCATCTGACCACAGACAGCACTTTGACCGTCGCGGTTGGCGACGCCACCGGCCACGGATTGAAAGCCGGAACGATGGTTACGGCCATGAAAAGTTTGTTTCACTGCTTCGCTGAAGAACCAGAACTGTTGCCGGCGATGAATCGTTCTTCTCGCGTGTTGAAGAAGATGAATCTGCGCTCTCTGTTTATGGGACTGACCGTCGTCAAGCTCCATGGAAATTCGCTGAAAATCTCTTCCGCCGGCATGCCGCCGATGCTGATTCACCGCTCGCGTGACCGCCACATCGAAGAAGTTCTGATCAAGGCCATGCCGCTCGGCAGTATTTCCAGTTACAACTACCGCGAAGAAGAATTCGAGTTGATGCCCGGCGATGTCGTGGTGCTGATGAGCGACGGTTTGCCTGAACGCTTCAACACTGAAGGCGAGATGTTTGATTACCATCAGGTCAGGGAAGTGCTGGCCGCCACCGCGACGCATTCACCCCGCGAAATCATCGAAGCTCTGGCGGCGGCGGGCGACGCCTGGGCCAATGGGCGTCCGCAAGACGACGACATCACCTTCGTCGTTCTGAAGCTGCGGTCTTGAACTCTGAACTCATCTCTTATAGCGATTTGCAGGTGTCTGCGACTTCTTGATTGGGTGGGACAGGTTCCGAACCTGTCCCACCTCTGAATGTGCAGGTCGC
>CAZRXE010001520.1:0-15683 GCA_964603695.1 uncultured Heliomicrobium sp. | reverse complement strand
CAGATGATGAACCGTGACTTCTTTCCAGGCTTCTGGACAGGCGTCGAAGAATTTGCAGACGGAATCCTGCACGCTCAGTTTGCCGCGCTCTTGCAAGAGCAGAATTGCCGTGGCGGTGAATTGTTTGGTCACCGAGCCGAGCCGGAATTTTGTCTGTGGCGTGTTCGGGATGTCGAATTCGGCGTTGGCCAGACCATAGCCTTTGCTGAAAATCACTTTGCCGTCGCGCGCGACGAGCGCCGCGCCGGTGAAACGGCCTTGTTTGGTGATTTCGCTCAGGTACTCGTCGAACTTCGGCGCGAGGTCTTGCGCCGGCGTTTGCAGACTGAAAGTCAGGATCAGGGCCGCGACGGCGACCAAACGATAAAAGATGTTTTTGTGAGTCATTAGTTCTCCCTTGAAAGAAGTGTGGTTTGTTCTCTCTTCGGCCGGTTATAGCCGATTGATGGGCGGCTCGCCAGAGTAGGAAAGCCTCGCCCCCGCTGTTTTTCAAAGACAATGCGCTTGGATTCGGTGTATATGAAGGCAGTTTCTTTTGGGGAATGAGAGCAAGGGTTGGGCGGAAGTCCGGCAATCCCCACATCGCTTCATACCTTTGTTTCCTTCCCCGCCCCGATCATCATCAGTAATTTCCCTCAGACGTGTCATCAGGAGTTGTCATGGAGATTTGGCCGTGTCGCCATTCGCTGTAAACAAAATACCGTATGTAAAGTAAAAGTTGCTCGCCGCTTCTAATCTTTCCGCCCGCCCAAACCGCAGCGCCCATCAGAATCAACACTTAACAGTAATTCTCGCCCACCACTTTAGTTGGCACGCCCGTTGCTAAACCTGCTACTGGTGCAGAAAGTCATAACGAATAAAAAGTCGGTTTATCGCAGGAATCAAAATTAAGTACGCAATACTCTGCTGAAGCAACAAATGAAGATCATCAAACTGATGGCGATTCCCACGCGACAACCGAAAATGAGGCAAGGACGGGCGGGAAACATTAAAAACGGCAGCTTTTCAAAGTAAATGATGAAAATCGTTTGATCGAGAAAACTCCCCCGCTTATGATGCTCGGCCAGTGCTGGAAAGCACTGCAAATGCTTACGCTGTTTGCATCTGGTGCCTCAAAAAATTGGTGCTGAGAAATTTTACGGCGCTCCCTCGACTGATTATCGCAGTGGAAAGGGTGCTAGGAAGGGAATTTTTATGAGGACACATCGCTTAGCTCTTTCTTTGGCATTACTCAGCGTTACTGCTGGCTTGCTTGTTTTCGTCAACTCCCCCAAACGTCAATCCCACACGGCGCAAGCCGCACAATTCTTAAGACTCAAAGTTCCAGCCGTCACACACGGATTCGAGAAAGCGCCCGGTTTACCGGACGGCGATCTTTTCCTGCAACCGAAGCCAGTGGAAATGGCCGCCAGCGACCCTCCGGAAACTGCGAAAGTGTTTCCCATCAACATCGAAACTTTCGGCGGAACTCCGGAAACCATCGGTGCATTGCCCGGCGTTCAACCGCAAGGGCTATCGCTTACCGCGCCGAATTCAAAAGTCACGGCCAAAACCTGCACGGAAGAAATCTGGGATTCCAACCTGATGATCGCGTCAACATTGGGCGCGTATGGCGACAAGGTACGCCTATTTCTGGAACAGTCTGACGGCAAACCCGGCCCGGAACTCGCGCTGTTCACCGTGCGAAACTTCGGCGTCGAGGTCACGCATTTGCACCCGCATTTGATGTTGTTTGTCGGCAATCGTTTTGCGACCGGCCCGATGTTCAAACAGGGCGAAGCGATTCCGTATCTGACTACCGCCGGCGAAAGCGGCATGCGCACGGATTTGCTGACTTTCGCCTGGCCGATGGCGGGCTTTTCAGAATTACAGGGTTGTTACCGGGTCGGCGTTGAAATCCAGCGCGGCGATCTTTCCGGCACGACATCGGTCGTCTTTACGGATATTGTCGTCATTCGCAATCGAGTTCCCGGCGACGAAAACAATGCAGGCACGGGATTGCTGCGAAATCTTCGCGGCGGTTTTCCTACAGGTTTTCCCTGCAAAGCCGAATGCCCATTCCCGCCCGAACCGCCGAATCCGCCGCTGCCGCCGGTTCCTAATCCGGGCGGTGGCGGGGGCGATGAATGCAACGCCATCTGCTATCGTTCGCCGCAATATTTCCGGCTGAACGTCAATCGTCTGCCGCGCGGCACGGTCATTGTCGGCGGTGCCAACGGCAACAATCCGATCAGCACCACCAACACGCGCGTGATGACGCTGACTCTGGCTGGCGGATACACCTCACTGCAAAAACTGAATCAGGAATTCCTCGCGGCGCAGTTGAACGTGCTGAACGCAGGCGGTGACGGTTCGCCGAAGGTGTTCTACGCAATGGAAGGCAGACTGAGTTGTTACGGCCTGAATTTCGCCGATGTCACGCTCAGCAACGGAGTCACATTATCGCCGGAAACCAAGTTGAAAGAGCTGTACCAACAGGCACGCTATTGCGTCACGGGTAGCGGCACCTCTGCCGATCAAGTGGCATTGACGACTATCTTCGACCTGCTCAACGGCAATAATCCGCTCGCTACCTGCAACTACACCGCGCCCTAATCGAGGCTGCGAATGCCCGATGGATTCCCTTGCTTGCAAAGGCTTTAGGTAGCCTCCTCCTTTCGTAAACTACAAAGGGACTGTTGATGCAAACTCAACAGTCCCTCTTTTCTTTTCCCGTATGCTTTCGGCACGGCAAATGTTTAAGGCCGAATCACGGTGCCGTCGCGTCGCCGAGTTGTTCCCCAACTGTAATCGAAATTGGGCGGGCCATCCGGGAACGGGAACCTCGCCGCCAGTTTTTCATCCACCTCAATGCCCAGTCCGGGCTTTTCCTGCGCGAACATATAACCGTCTTTGACTTCGGGACAGCCGACGAAAACCTCTTTCGTGTTTTGCGGAAAGACGTAGCCTTCGTGAATGCCGAAGTTATAGCTGGCCAGTTCCAGCGCCAATTGCGCGGCGTGCGCCAACGGCGAAGCATCGCCGGGGCCGTGCCAAGCCGTGCGGACGCCGAAAAATTCGCTCAGCGCTTGCACCTTGCGCGCAGGACTCAAGCCGCCGATTTGCGAAATGTGTATGCGGATGAAGTCAATCAGTTTGTCCTTGATCAGCGGCAGGTATTCCTGCTGCGTGTTGAACAGTTCGCCCATCGCAATCGGCGTTGAAGTCTGTTGCCGTAAAAGAGCGAAATGCGCGTTGTCTTCGGGCGGGAACGGGTCTTCAATGAAAAACGGACGATATTGCTCCACGTCTTTGCACAGTTGAATCCCTTGCGTCAGCGTGACGCGCTCGTGAACATCGTGCAGCAACTCAATGTCGTCGCCCAAATTTTTGCGCAAATGTTCAAACAGCTTCGGCAGCATCCGGGCGTACTTGGTGGATTCCCAAATAGCTTTCGGATTGGTCGGGCCGACGGCTTCTTCCACGGTTCCGGGCGCGGGCGTAGTGTTGGTCGGGCCGCCGCGTCCCGCACCGTAAGTCGCCAGACCTTCGACCGCCGCTTGAACCCGAATGTAACGATAGCCGCGTTCCATCGCCTGTTTAGCGCGATCGGAAACCTCGTCAAAACTTCCGCCCGAGGCATGGAAGTATAAATCCGCGCCTTTGCGCACCTTGCCGCCGAGCAATTGATACACAGGCATGCCGGCGCGTTTGCCTTTGATGTCCCACAAGGCGATGTCCACGCCGCTCATCGCGTTGAACAGCACCGGGCCGTTGCGCCAATACGAGCTGACGTAACTCGACTGCCAGATGTCTTCAATCTCGTCTACGTTTCGGCCAATCAAAAACGGTTTGAGGTATTTTTCGATGGCCGTCTGCACAACATAAGCCCGCTGCGTGAACGTGGCGCAGCCCCAGCCATACAAGCCCGGCTCGGTGGTTTCGATTTTGACGGCGACCAGTCGAATGCGGTCGGGCGCGGTCAGCAGTACTTTGATGTCTTTGATTTTGACCGGCGCGGTGCCTTTGACGGCCTGGGCGTAAGCCGCGTTCGGCGCGAGCGTTTCGGCCAATGATTCTTTGGCGGCCAGCAACGAAGCTCCGCCGGCTGCGGTCAACGAACGTAAAGCGTCTCGACGTTTCATGGTTTGTTTTCCTTTGTTGTGCTACTTCGTTTTTGCCAGATATTCCCGCACCTTCGCCGAAAACAACTTGTAGCCCTCGGCATTGAAATGCAGTTTGTCGGCGATGAACAGCTCCAGGCGCGGTTTGCCGTCCGCCCCGAGCGAGATGTCGGCGTCGTCCAAATACTTCACCAGTTTCACCGTCTTGACGAAGTTTTTGACCATGGCGTTCAAGGCGCGCTCTTTGTCGGCTTGATCCCATCGCGCGACGCTGGGGCTTAAAGCAATGTAGATGATTTCCGTCTTCGGCAATTGGCCGTGGATTTTGGCGACGAAGGCTTTGAAATCGGCGAAAACCTTTTCCGCCGAATTGCCTCTGAAAATGTCGTTGCCGCCCGACCGAATGAAAAGCATTTTGGGCTTGAGCGGGATGATGATGCGGTCGGCGAAATGCGTGGCATCCACGATCTCCGAACCGCCGAAGCCGCGATTGACGACTTTGTAACCGGGCAAATCCTCCGCCATGGTCCGCCACAACAAAATGGTCGAAGAGCCTGTGAAGACGATGGCATTTTGCGGCGGCGGATTCGTCTTATCTTTTTCCTCAAACGCGGCAATGTCCTTTTCCCAGCGGGCGAAGTCGTGCGCCGGCGCGGGCGATTGCGCTTGAACCGACAACACGAACAAGCAAGCCGACAAGAAAATGCTTTTCAGCAAAGCAGTCAATAGATTTGGTTTTATCATTGGTTTTCCTTTTAAGTGCCCGGCTTGCAAGCAGTCAAAGTCACCTGCCCGCCGGCAAAAATACTGGCGTTTAATTCATAGCCTTTCATCAGAGCCATCCCCACCAACGGAGTTGTTTCCAGTACATCAACGTCTATGTCGCGTGAGGCTCCGTCCCAAAGCACTGTTGCCTGACAAATGGCAGCGTTAATTCTGCCGCCATCAGCCAATGTCAAAATACCGGTTCCTATCTGTTCCAACCCAAGCGAGGCAATCATCTCGGCAGGCAAAGTCAGGAAATAGGAATATCCGGTGTCAATGACAGCTTCAATCGGAACCTCCCCACTCTGTCCCTGCACAACCAAAGGAATCACAGCTTCCAAATCGGAATTAACCTCACCTGCAATCATATTTTCCGTCCAATCGGGCGAATGCGGCTAAACGTCGGATAGCCGACTCGCATGAAAAAGACTTCAGCATCGGGGACACGCTGACGCAACCGCGAGGCACTGTCCCTGCCGGTTTCCCCGAGTTCAAATTCACCGGAATGAATATCAATCGCCACGACACGACCGTCATTGCCGGCCTCGATGCTGGGCAGGATGTCCCGGTAATAAATCTCTTCTCCCAATCGCACGATCTCTTCCGCAGTAAGGTCTGTCGCCATCGTTGTCATTGTGGTACCTCCTTTTAATGAAAAACCCTGGCGCAATCATTTTACGGTCTTACTTCAGCGTGTTGAAAACGCGGCGTTCCATTTCATCGGTCTTGGCCGCGTCGAATTTATACTTGCGCAAAAAGTCTTCCGTGACGTTCGCGCCCAAGCCCGGAGCCGTGGTCGGATAAACGCCCTGCACATCGCGGCGCAATCCGCCGGGCATTAAGTCCTGAAAGATGGGTTCGTCTTTTTCAAAGTATTCCAGAATCAAAAAGTTCGGGATCGAGAAGCAGACGTGCATTGAAGCCAGAGTACACAACGGCCCGTTCGGATTGTGCGGTGCGACGGGAATGTAATAGGTATCGGCCATCGCCGCGATCTTTTTGGTTTCAGTGATGCCGCCGGTGCGCGCCAGGTCGGGTTGAATAATGCGCACGGCTTGTTTTTCAAGCAACTCGCGGAAACCTTGCCGACCGAAAATGCGTTCGCCCGTGGCCAGCGGCGTATGCGTGTTGCGCTGGACTTCAGCCATCGCCGCGACGTTTTCCGGCGGCACGGCTTCTTCGTAAAAGAACAGCCGGTGAGGTTCCAGCGCGCGAATGATTTCCAGCGTGGATTTGGTATCCCAACGCCCGTGAACATCAATGGCGATGTCGTAATCCGGTCCGCCCGCTTCGCGGATGGCTTTGACAATCGAAGCCGCCAATCGCAAATCCGCCTGCGTGACTTCGCGGTTCATCGGCGTGTTGAAAAACGGATCGAGCTTGCAACCGGTGTAACCTTTGGCCACCAACTCTTTTGTGCGCGCGGCGTAAGCTTCAGGCGTTTTCGCCACTTCATCCGTCCAGCCGTTGGCGTAAGTTCGCAGCTTTTCCTGCGCCAATCCGCCAAGCATCTTGTACACAGGCACGCCCAGCTTCTTGCCGACAATGTCATAGAGCGCCATATCAATGCCGCTGATGGCCGCCAACACGATGCCGCCCATGCCGTTGTAATACATAAAGCGGTACATCCGCTGCCAAATGGCTTCGATGTTCCAGGCGCTTTGCCCGATGACAACGCTGCTCAGGGTTTCAACGGCGGTCGCAATCGGACGCACGCCGGGATAATTCGTGCCTTCGCCCCAACCAACAATGCCTTCGGCGGTTTCGACGCGCACAAACACCCACGGCGCACTGGCGCGAAGCCCTGTCAGCAGGATCGGTTGGACTTTGACGATCTTCAGCGAATCATCTGATTTTTGCGCTTGCGCATTGGCCGGCACGTTAGTGCCGCTTGCCGCCATCAAACTTCCGGTCAGTCCCAGCGCGGTTTGTTTTAGAAAGTTACGGCGTTTGCCGGCGTTCTCTTGATTCTGGTTTTGCATGTTTTCTTTCTCTGAAATGGTGTCGGCAATTACGTGTGACACGATTGAACCCAACGTCTTTTTCCGCTTCCCTTCCCTTAATTCCGTGCGCGGCTATAATCACGTTGCCACCCCAAAAACTTAGCCTTTAGGAGGGTATTATGAACGCGACCATCAACCCGGAATTTCGTGAGTTGCAGCAGAAAGTGGAAGATATGCGAATCAATTTGGCGAAAACTCAGGGAGAAATTGAAATCATCAAGCACAACACCGAACGCAATGATCGGCAAACTAACAAGCAGTTCGTCATCTTCCTCATCACAATGACCATTGCCGTCGTGGGCAGTTTGATCGGTACCAGCATTTTTCAAACCGAAGCCTTGCGGCGCGAGATGAATGCAAGATTCGATGCCGCAACTCAGCGCCAAGCCACACTCGAAAAACAAGTCGAGAAAATGGAAAAATCTTTAGAAAAATCCGTTGAAGAGTTGAAAACGGAAATTCGAGCCTTGCGGGAAACGCCGTCCAAGCGTTAAGGCTTGCGCGGATGCGTCTTCTTCCATTCCTCGAAGATTTTTTCCATCTCAGGACTCAGGCGCGGATAGATGTCGCGGGTGCGATACTTGCGGCTGTTGAGCATCTCTTCCTTGAACTGTTCGTTGTAGGTTTGATTTTCCGCCGCCTTGATGGCTTCGTCGGCCAGTTGCGGCGGGAAAAAGAGCAAGCCTTCTTCATCGCCGATGACCACATCGCCCGGCATCACCGTCACCTGGCCGATGCGAATTGGGACGTTCCATTCGACGCCGATTTGATCCGCCATTGCTGAAGCGTGCGCGCCGGCGTAATAAATCGGAAAGTCTTTCCAGCCTAAAAACTCGTTCAAATCGCGTATGCCGCCGTCCACCACCACGCCTTTGACGCCTTTCACTTTCATGCCCAGTCCGGTCATCGTGCCCATAAACGTGGCGCGATCAATCATTCCGCCGAGTTCAACCACGACAACGTCGCCGGCGTTGGCGTCTTCGCCGGCACGAACGTTGAAAGACGGATCCCAATTCCCTTCCTTCGCCAATTGACGAACGCCTTCATCCAGGTCGGGACGTTGCGGCAGATAACGCATCGTCAACGCGCGTCCCGCCAGCTTCACGCCAGGTTGAGTTTGCTTCAAATGCGTGACGAAGCATTGTTTGTAGCCTTTGCCTTGAATCGCGCCCCAGACGTTTTCGATGGACAAAGCTTTTAGACGTTCAAGCTGTTCATCGGTTACACGCGGACGCTTGTCTTTCAACACATCCGTCAGCGGATTCCACGTGTCGTGTTGTTTTCGCAGTTCGGGCGGAACTTGCACTTGCGATTGCATGCGAAAGGCAAACGCCGAAACGGCGATGATCGAAACGGCTGCCGATAGCGCCAATGATTTCAAACGACGATTCATAAAAGACTCCGAAAACGAAAACAGGAGACAGTGGACGGCAGGCGAAACTACTGTCCACTGTCTCCCGGTTGCCAATTACTTCGAGTTTAGAAATACAACTTCAATCCGAACTGCATGCGGCGCGGCGAATTGAATTGATTGGTGATGCGTCCGAACGTGGCACTGGTGATGTTGCTGTTGGGAGCGTCAAACACCACGCGGTTCAGGACATTGAACAGTTCCCAGCGGAAATCCATCTTGAAGCGTTCGGTGAAGAAGAAGGATTTCTGCAAGGAGACGTTTTCATTCAGATTCGACATACGGCGCGCGCGTCCGTTGTAACGCGGAGCCTGTCCGAAGACCGTCGGCTGATTCACCACCGCCGTACCCGCCGCGTTGCAATTGGCGGCAATGCTGCACAGCGCCGCGAAATAACTGGTGTAACCGCTGGTGGCACGGATGTTGGGATTGTCCGGGATGTCCACCACCCAGTTGTCCAATGTTTTGACAACCGCCGCGCTGCGTCCGCCCAAGCCAATGCCGCCGCCGCTCAATTGAATCGGCTGGCCGCTGGTGTAAACGTGAATGGCTCCGAACCGCCAGCCGCCGACGATGGCATTGCCGACACCGCCGAGGTCCCACTTTTTGCCTTTGCCAATCGGCGCGTCGTACAGGTAACTGAGCTTGGCGTTGTGCGGCAGATCGAATTCGCCGACGGATTTTTCCCAACGGCGATTGTATTGATCCATCGCGCGTCCGCCCGCGTCCACACGGTCTGAATCCGACAGAATCTTCGACCAGACATAAGACCCTTGCAGATAAAGACCGTTGCTGACGCGGCGTTCCAGTTTCAAGACCATCGCGTGGTAAGTGGAATGTCCGCTGCGGTCGCCGTTGCCGCCGCCCGTGCTGATGTCAGTGTATTGCGGGAAAGGACGCAGCGCGCGATCCAGACTGAAGTTGTCAGGAAACGAGGCGTAGGGCTTGGTGAAGCCTGCCGCGCGCACGGCGGCGGAATCAATCCGGCTGCTGAGCAGCGGTTGAATGCGCGGATCGGTCACATATTGCGACGGCAATTGGTTGACGTTCAGCAAACCTGAAATCAGGTGAATGCCAGCGCTGCCGTTATAGGAAGCTTCAAACAGCCAGTCGCCTTTCAATTGGCGTTGCACGGACAAAGTCCAGTTCCAGTTTTCGGGCAGGCGCGAAACTTCCTGTCCCTGCCACCAATCAACGCCGCCGTTGTTGGAGAAAGCTGGGTTGGTGCTGGGCGGTTGCGGCGCGGCGTTGACGCCCGCAAAGCCGGTGTCGAGCGGGAACAGCGTGTTGATGCCGTCCGGCGTGCTGATGTCCCAAATGGTAATCGCGCCGGCGAAGTGCGCGCTACCGGAAGTCGTCCGCACCAAACCGAAAGTGCGTCCCGCGCCGCCGCGAATGACCATTTTGTCGTTCGGGCTGTAAGCGAAACTGAAACGCGGCCCCCAGCCTTTGTACCAACCTTCGACCAACGTGCGCTTGCCGACTTCACCCGTGTTGAAGCCCGCAAAGCGCAATGCGCCGAGCGTGCCGGTCGCGGGGTTTTCGGTGAACGGATCGAAATCACTCCATTTGTCGTCGCGTTCCAGCGGCGGCAAGGTCACGTCGTAACGCAAGCCGAAATTGAGCGTCAGTTTGGAATTCACCTTCCAGTCGTCCTGAACATAGGCCGCATGCCCGCGCCAGTATTGGCGCACGAAACGGTCGTTTTCAGTCCGCGCGCTTTCGACCTGTCCAAGCAGGAAAGAGGCAAATGGGTTGCCGCCGCCCAGCACGGAGTTGGTGCTTTCGGGAATGCTGGTTTGACGGCGGCTGGGGCGCACAACGCCGGAGAAGGATTGCCGCCCGAATCCGTTGTAATGCAGACGTTCAAACAGATAGCCGGTCTTGATTGAATGACGGCCTTTGATGATGGTCAGGTCGTCGCCGAAAGTGAAGACCGGATTTTCGGAACCGTCGCCCGCCGATCCGCCCCAGGTGGTATAGCCGTCACCCTGGAATTCAAGGTTCAACAAATTGAAGTCGCAATTGAACACGCCCGGCAAACAAATGCCTTTGTCTTTCCAGCCGCCGCCGATGTTCGGCGTGAAGTTCAATTGCTTCCACCAATTCACGCCGCCGTAAGCGTAGTTGATGATGTTCGGCGTAATCGTCCAGGTGTAATTCACGCGATAGGTGTAACTATCCTGGTTGGTATAGCGGAAATTGCTGACCGTCAGAGGCAGCGTCGGCGGCCCGTCCACGCCCGGCAGCACTTCGCTGAGCGCGTAATTGTACAAGCCGCTGATTTTGTGACGGTCGTTAAAATTGTGATCGAGCTTGATGCTCCATTTCGTCCATGGCGTCAACGTGCTGCCCGTCCCTACGCGGTAATTGCGGTTGACATAAGCATAAGTGCCGGGCGCGCCCGCCGCGTTCGGCAGAATGGATTGTCCGACATATTGTAAATAACGCTGCGCCAGCGGGCTGATGCGGTTGGCGCAAATGGTATTCGCCACGCCGTTGCAACTGATCTGATCGCGGATGAAACGCGGATTGGATTCGCTGACCGCTACCGCCGGGTTGTAAGCCGGATTGGCGCGCGTGGTGGCCGGGTCATAAATCTTTTGCGGGTTGCCGCTCGGATCCACCCAACGCCGGAAATCGCCCGTGTACATTTCCGGCGTCGGCACGGTGAACACTTGATCGTTCGCGCCGGCGCGATTGCGAAACCATTCCGCCGAGCCAAAGAAAAACGTTTTGTTCGTGCCGTTGTAAAGCCACGGAATTTTGACCGGCCCGCCCAGCGAACCGCCGAAATCGTGTTGTTTCAGCACGCTGCGTTTGTCTTCAAAATAGTTGCGGGCGTCGAAGGCATTGTTCCGCCCGTACTCGAAGGCCGTGCCGTGATATTGGTTCGTGCCGGATTTGGAAACGAAATTGAGGCTGCCGCCCTGCGCGCGACCAGATTCGGCCTTGAATCCGTTGGTGTCCACGGAAAATTCGGTGATCGCGTCAATCGAAGGCGTGTTCAAACTCGCCCATTCGGTCGAACCGAAACGCGAAGTTCCCGACGAAGCGCCATCCAAAGTCACGCCCCAGGTTCCGCCCTGTCCGCCGCCAAGCGAATAAGTCGAATCGTAACCAGGGCCGCCCACGCCCGCTTGTCCGCCCAAACCGAGCGGTTTGGCTTCGGGCGTCAGAAGCGAAAGATCAAAGGGGCTGCGCATTGTGCCCGCCACCACCAACGGCAATTGGTCAATCTGCTTGTTTGAAACCGCCGAAGAAGCTTTGGCATTTTCGGTTTGAATCTGCGCCGCGTCGCTGGTGATCTGTACGGTTTCCGTCACCTGACCGACTTCCATCGTCACGTCCCGGCCAATGGTGCTGCCGACGGTGATGGTCAGCCCGGAAACTTCGGCGCTCTTGAAGCCGGGCTTTTCGACTTTAAGTTTGTACGTGCCGACGGTCAGCGCGGGAACGGTGTAGAGTCCTTCGCTGTTAGTCACCACAGTCGAATTCACGCCTGTGGCTGCGTTGGTGACAACTACAGTAGCGCCTGCCACGGCGGCGGCGGAATTGTCCGTCACGCGCCCGGTCAGGGTGCCGCGATCCGTTTGCGCCAAAGCAAACATTGAAAGCAGCAGCGTCAAAAAAGCTGCGGCAAGTAATCTTGCGCTGGTTCTGGTCATACGTGTCTCCGTGAAAGGGTGAGTTACCGTCGAATCAGTACCGCGAGCGGTAGCGAGCAAGGTTTACTGAGTCAGGTCTTGCAAGACATCACGCTCCCTACAGGTCGCGGCACTGATTCGCTGATTTAGAATTCGATCTTCAACGCGCCCTGCAAACTGCGGTTGTCGCTCAGCGTCGAGCGAATTTGCCCGGCGGTCGGCCCGCCGATGTTTGCATTCGGGAAACCGAAGTAAGGTGTGTTGAACAGGTTGTACGCCTCGAAGCGGAACTTGAAGACAACCCGCTCAGTCAGGTTGAAGTTCTTCGAGAGCGAACCGTCCACGTTGAAATTGCCCGGCGAATAGAGCGTGCCGCGAGACGAGTTGCCGAAGGTGTTCGGCGCGGGCGCGACGAAATCGTCAATGTTGAACCATTTGTCGGTCGTGCCGTTTTCGAGCTTGCCGCTGCCGATGCGGTTGGGCCAACTCGGCGCGCCGTTGTTGACGCCGTTTTGCAGGAAAACCGTGAACGGGCGTCCAGTCGTTCCCGTGACGATACCGGTTGTTTGCCAACCGCCCAGCACATAAGCCAGCGGGCCTTTGGTCAGCCAGCGTTTGCCTTTGCCGAACGGCGATTCGTAAACGCTGCTGAACACAAAGCGATGTTTCACGTCATAACCCGACGGCCCGCGTCCGGCTTTGATGTTGGTGTAAGTTTGCGGATTGCCGACCGAACCGCCACCAGAAGCCGGCGAGCTTCCGTAATCCAGCGATTTGCCAAAGGTATAGCTCAACAAGAAGTTCGAGCCGCCGCTGAAACGTTTGTTTGCCTTGACCAGCAGGCCGTTATAACTCGACGAATTGCGGAATTGCGCGATGTTGATGTTGGGAATGTTGTTGAGGGATTGAACCAGGCGTCGCGAGGCTTGTGTGCCCGCGCCGGGCTGCACTTCGTTGATGTTGAAAAACACGGGGATGTGAATGCCGCGGCTGCCCGCGTACCCAACTTCAAGCACGATGCTCTTGCTCAAGGCGCGCTCAATATTCAGGCCGTAACTTTGCGCATACGGCGTCATATTTGAGAATTCATGCCCGATGATCGTCGGCACCGGAACAACCGCGTTCAACGCCGCCGTGGTCGTCGGTTTGAATTGCACAGGCGTCGGGAATGGGCGGTTAATGGTTGTCACCGTGGCAAAATTAGCCGGCGTCGGGTCGTTGGCATAGCTCTGCGAAACCGACAACGGAATGTTCTGCCCCAACAGATTTCCCGCAGCATAAGGTTCAGGGAAATAGCTGATTCCGTAACCGCCGCGCAGCACTGTTTTGCCTGTACCGAAAACATCGTAGGCAAAACCGAGTCGCGGACCGAAGTTTTTGTAATGCGTTTGTTTGCCCGCCGAGCGCGAATAACCTTCTTCGCCGGCGTAAATCAGCCGCAGCTTGTCGGGATCGAAATTGACGATCAGGTCGCGGTTTTCCACGTCGGGCGTGTAGACCTCGTAACGCAAGCCCGCATTCACGGTCAGGCGGTTTGTCACCTTGATGTCGTCCTGAATGAAGCCCGCGAATTCCTTGTTCGTCAGGTAGTAGTTCTCATTTAAGAAGCCACGGTTTCCGCTGATGGTGTAACCGAGCAAAAGCGTCGCCAGCCCGGTGCCTGTGCCGTTGACTGCCGCGCCTGCTGAAAACGGCAAGCGCGTGTATTCGTTGCCCACATTGATCGCGCCGCGCGTATTGGATTGCGTAAACGGCGACGGTTTGCGGATAACCATGTGATAGCCGAACTTCAGCGTCTGGCGGTTGAGTGTGTAAAACAGATTGCTGGAGAATTGGTAATGCGTCTGTTTGGGATTGACGGGCAGGAAGTTCGGCCCGCCGCTCAAACCTGTCAATTCATTGATGGTGATGTTCGGAAGTCCCGTCGTGAATTGCGAAATGTTGATGCCCTGAATGCCCAACGAAGTCGCTGCATTCCTGCCGAAATCGGATTGCACCGTGCGCGGATTTGTACGCGCGAACCCGGCGCGCAATTCCAGCAGCAGCGCGGGCGAAAACGTATGCGTGTGGTTGAGCGCCATGCCCTGCGTGCGCAAGGTCGTGTTCTGAATGCCCGCAACAAAGGGGCCGAGTTCAAACTTGCTGGCGGCAAAACTCGGCGTCGGCAAACAACAAGCCGCCTGCCCTTGCGGCGCATCCAGACGGAAATCTTCAAAGCTGTAACGCGCGAAAAACTTGTCGCGGTCGCTGAATTCGTGATCGAAGCGGAACGTGTAGGAGTTATCGCCGACGCTGCGATTGACCACGGAAGTGAAATTGTTTTGCAAGCTGCTGTTTTGCGGCAGCGGATAAATGCTGGCGACATTGAACCCGACCGGGTTGATGCGCGAGCTTGGAATGACGTTGTTGACGAAAGCCGAGCGCAGAATTTGCGGATTGGCCGCGCTGACCGCCTGCGAGGCGTTGAAGTTCGGATTGGCGCGCGTCGTCAGCGGATCGAACATCATTCCGGCACGAGCTTGAATAGTCGCACCAGCGATGTCTGTCACCATCAGAGGCGTGGTGAATGCGCCGCCGCAGTTGCCCGCCGCACCGGCGGAATTGGTGCAAAGATTCGCGCCCAGATATTCGCTGAAATCGCCCGTCCGCGCTTTGGCTGTCGGCACGGAGTTGACGAAAGTCGTGCCGCGCACTTCGCGCAAACCCGCGTAATCGAAGAAAAAGAAGGTTTTGTTCTTGCCGTTGTAAAGCTTCGGGATCCAGACCGGGCCGCTCAGATAGCCGCCGAACTGATTACGTCGGAAGGGAGGCTTTTTGGTCGGGCGCGGATTGACGAATTGATGCTGGAAAGCATCAAGTTTGTCGTTGCGCAGGAATTCAAACACGCCGCCGTGAAAATCGTTCGAGCCGGATTTGGTCGAAACCGAAACCACGCCCGCCCCGCGCCCATATTCCGCCGAAAACGTGCCGGTCAGTGCCTTGAATTCGCGCACGGATTCGACCGTCGGTTGCACGATGACGGTATTGAAGGTGTATTCGTTATTGTCAATGCCGTCCACCAGCCAGCCGTTCGAGTTGGCGTGATGACCGAGCGAGTTGAAATTCGACGAGGCACGGGGATTGAAGGTCGAAGCGCCGGAAAGGTTTTCGCCCTGCTGCCCAGGAGTCACGCCCGGAACCAGATAAACCAATTGCGCGAAATTGCGCCCGTTGAGCGGCAATTCCTTGACCGATTGTTCTTCGATCACCTGCCCGATTTCCGAAGTTTCAGTGTTGACCAAAGTCACTGCTGCCGTGATGACAGTTGTTTCGGACAACTGACCGACTTCGACCGCAAAATCAATGCGCGCCTTTTGGTCAATCTGCACGACCACATTATTGGTCACGGCTTTTTTGAAACCAGTGGCCTCGACCGTTACGCTGTAAGTTCCCGGAATCAGAAACGGCGCGTTGTAAGCGCCTTCGTCATCGGTCGTGTACGTGGTCGGATTGCTTTTGCCGACTTCGGTAATGGTCACTTTTGCGCCTTTGACCGTCGCGCCGGAATTGTCACGCACCGTGCCTAGTATGCTGCCCGTTGTCACCTGCGCTGAAACTGACGCCGCCAAACACATCAGCAACGATAGTCCCATCGCCAGGCTGAATAATCTGCTCGCTGTTCTGTTCATTGTATTTTTCCTCGATTGGGGGATTTGCCGTCTTATGTCCGTCACTTTGTCAGCCACAATGCATTGCAGCGGCTACGAGGTTGATG
>CAZRXE010001519.1:0-1938 GCA_964603695.1 uncultured Heliomicrobium sp. | reverse complement strand
AAGGCAGTGAAGTACAAAACTTCCAGCCCCGCGTTGCAATCCTGTCCGCAGCGTCGCGGCGTGTGCGTTCAGGTGAAGACTCAAACGCCGAAGAAACCGAATTCGGCGCTGCGCAAAATCGCCCGTGTGCGATTGACCAACAGCATCGAAGTGACCTCCTATATTCCGGGCATCGGTCACAACTTACAGGAGCACTCGATTGTGCTTGTGCGCGGCGGACGTGTGAAGGACCTGCCGGGCGTGCGCTACCACATCGTTCGCGGCACACTCGACTCTTCCGGCGTGGCCAATCGCAAACAGGGACGGTCGAAATACGGTGCGAAGCGTCCGAAAGAAGGCGCTGCCGGCAAGGGAGCCACGCCTGCCAAGGGAGGCAAGAAGAAGTAATTTCAAGTCTCGGATTTGAGACTCAGGATTTGATATGCCAAGAAGAAGAGAAGTTCCGAAGCGCGAGATTTTGCCTGATCCGGTTTACAACAGCCCGCTCGTGGCCAAGTTCGTCAACGTCATGATGTGGGACGGCAAGAAAGCCGTGGCCGAAGGCATCATCTACAGTGCCCTCGACAAAATCAAAACGAAGACCGAAGAAGACCCGCTGAAAGTTTTCAAAAAGGCGATTGATAATTTGCAGCCGAAGGTCGAAGTGAAATCCAAGCGTGTGGGCGGCGCGAATTATCAAGTCCCGGTCGAAGTCAGCGCGAGTCGCCGTGTGGCATTGGCAATGCGCTGGCTGGTCGGTTACGCCCGTGACCGAGGAGAAAAGACGATGGTGGATCGGCTGGCGGCGGAAATTCTGGATGCAGCGTCCGCCAAAGGTAACGCCGTCAAGAAACGCGAAGACGTGCATCGTATGGCGGAAGCCAACAAAGCGTTTGCGCATTATCGCTGGTAATTCAATAGACCGGCCAAGACAGGCTGGCAGCAGGAGAAGGGTTCAAGTCAAGCTTGAGACACAGGGCTGGGAAGACCAGTTGCAGAAGCTTTGACGTTTAGCTTTACAGACAGGTAGTTATGGCAAGACAAGCACCGTTAAATCGGTTTCGAAACATAGGCATCATGGCGCACATTGATGCCGGAAAGACGACCACGACAGAGCGCATCCTGTATTACACCGGCGTGTCGCATAAGATTGGCGAAGTTCACGAAGGCACGGCCACGATGGACTGGATGGAGCAAGAGCAGGAGCGCGGCATCACCATTACTTCCGCCGCCACGACTTGTTTCTGGAAACGCAACAACACCGAATATCGAATCAACATCATTGATACGCCTGGTCACGTTGACTTCACCATCGAAGTCGAGCGTTCCCTGCGCGTGCTGGATGGCGCGGTTGCGGTGTTTGACGCGGTTGCTGGTGTGCAGCCGCAATCGGAAACCGTGTGGCGTCAGGCGGACAAATACAATGTTCCGCGCATTGCCTTCATTAACAAGATGGATCGTCCCGGCGCGGATTTCGATCACGCAGTGCAAACTATCAAGGATCGGCTTTACGCCAATCCGGTTCCTATTCAGATGCCTATTGGCGCTGAAGATCAATTCAAAGGTTGCGTTGATCTGATTGCGATGAAAGCGCTTTTTTGGAAAGACGAAACGATGGGAGCCGATTACACGGTCGAAGAAATTCCGGCGAATTTGAAAGATGCCGCCGCCGCCGCCCGTGAAAAGATGATCGAAGAATTGGCCAATGCCGATGACGAGATTGCCGAAAAGTATTTGGAAGGCGCGGAAATCAGTAATGACGAAATTCGCGAGGCGTTGCGTCGCGGCTGCATCAGCATCAAGTTGTTCCCGGTGATTTGCGGTACCGCGTTCAAAAACAAAGGCGTACAAACGCTGCTTGATGCTGTCATTGACTATATGCCCTCGCCGCTGGACGTTCCGCCAGTTGAAGGTACGGACAAGGATGGCGAACCAATTACGCGCAAGGCCGACGACAAG
>CAZRXE010001518.1:0-1674 GCA_964603695.1 uncultured Heliomicrobium sp. | reverse complement strand
GGCTGCATCTGCTGCACGGTGCGCGGCGATTTGATCCGCATTCTGGGCAATCTGATGAAACGCAAGGACAAGTTCGATTACATCATGGTCGAAACCACAGGTCTGGCCGATCCCGGCCCCGTTGCGCAAACCTTTTTCGTGGATGACGAAATGCAGGCCAAAGTCGCGCTGGACGGCGTGGTCACGTTGGTGGACGCCAAACACATCTGGCAACACATTGACACCAGCGACGAAGCCAAGGAACAGGTCGCCTTTGCCGACGTGATTTTGCTGAACAAAACCGATCTGGTCGCGCCCGCCGATCTGGATCAACTGGAAGGCCGCATCAAAGCGATGAATGCAGCAGCGAGAATTTACCGCACCAAAGACGCGGTGGTTGACCTCGACAACGTGCTGAACCTGGGCGGATTCAACCTCGACCGCGCGCTCGACATAGACCCGAAGTTTCTGGAACCGGAATACCCGTTTGAATGGGCGGGCGTGTATGAACTCGGCGAAGGCCAATACGAATTCAAACTCGACGCCGGGCCGGATGAAACGATGAATCTGGTTATGCTGTCGCTGGAAGACGGAACGTCCGAATCGCTGGAAGTCGTCAAGATGGACGCCGTGTTGACCTTTTCAGACGATGAATTCGATCTGGATTGCGGCGAATACTTTTCGCCGGGCAAACAGCTCTGGCAATTGAAATTGGGCGGGCGCGCCGTCAAATTCCCCGTCAAAATCACGCAACCGGGCGCGTATGCGCTGTTCACCGAACACAAACCGATTGAGTTCCAGGCTGCATTGCACAACGCAGATGGCGCGCTGACGCCATCGTTCCAGCACGAATACAAACCCGATCACGAACACGACGACGAAGTGACTTCGGTCGGAATCAACGTCGCGGGCGATCTGGACGAAAAGAAACTCAACGCCTGGCTGGGCAATTTGCTGCAAACCAAAGGCACGGACATTTTCCGCATGAAAGGCGTGCTTTCGATCAAAGGCAATCCGAACCGCTTTGTCTTTCAAGGCGTGCATATGTTGTTTGACGGTCGCCCGGATCGTCCCTGGGGCATGGAACAACGCCACAATTCCCTGATTTTCATCGGTCGCAATCTGAACCGCGCTGAACTCAACGAGGGCTTCAAAAAATGTCTGGCTTAGCAACAACCGCGCCCACCAAAATGCCTGCGCTCGCGCCGTTGTGGAATGCGGCGATTGACGGTCACGTTATCGCGTTGCAATGGTCGCCGAGCGGCAAAAAGCTGGCGGCGGCTTCGGTCGAAGGGCCAATTACGATCTTTGACGCGGATGGCGCAGCCAGCCTGACGCTGCCCGGTCACAACTTCGGCACGACGACCATCGCGTGGAGCATGGACGGTCAACATTTCGCCAGCGCCGGCCAAGACGGCAAAATCAGGTTGTGGGACATTGCCGCGCGTGCCCCGAAATACACACTGGAAGGCGGCGCGGCGTGGGTTGAACACCTGACCTGGAACCCATTGGGCGGCAAAAGCGGCGTGCCACATTTGCTGGCCTCTGCCGCCGGACGCAAGCTGCGCCTGTGGAACGCGAACGGCCAACTAGCGCGCGAATACGAAGACCACGCCAGCACCATCGCCTCCATTGCCTGGAAACCGGCATCGCAATTATTGACGACGGCGTCTTACAGTCGTCTGGCGATTTACA
>CAZRXE010001517.1:0-7561 GCA_964603695.1 uncultured Heliomicrobium sp. | reverse complement strand
TAATAAATAGTCGAGCAAATACTTCCCCTGATTTAGAACCCAGGAATATTTGTTACTAAAAGTTACTGGATTGGTTCTGGTATCTACACCTTGTCGGGCGGCGGAAACCCGGTCTACAGCTTCAACAAGAACGTCAATTACGATTACAACGGCGTCAGCGCCTTGAAAGGCATCGGGACGAATCTGCTGGGCAGCAATCCAAACACGACGACGAACGTCATCAGTGCGGCGACCTATCGCGTGGGCGGGGCGGTCAATGTGCTGAATTACGGCAACGGGCGCAGGCTGACGATGGGCTATTATCAGCAGCGTTCGCAGCCGGCCTCGATGAAGGTAGACTTGGCGAGTAATCCGGCGGACAAGATCATTGACTACAGCTACGATTACTGGTTCTTTACAGCGGTTTTCGCTCGAATGAGAAGGCGAAATACCCTTAAAACACTAGGAAAAGTGCGAATCCGGTCTTCTCACTCGGATGAAAACCGCTGTAGGAACTTGCGTGGCTGCGTCTATATCTTGTGGTCGTTGAGCGTTGGGTGGTCCACCCGTCTTGAGTTGATTGAGTAGGTGAGACCACCGTCCACAATAGCTCTTTTGATACTCCATCTGTGATCGGTCAGCCCCGCTGCCATTGCTGGCGTTCGCGGTTCAAAATGCCGCTTCTCTTCTTCGACCTCGACTCGCTGCGGATTCTGATCATCGTGAACGCTGAGAATTATTGATGTGGCACAGAAGTGTTCACGATGATCAGAATCCTCAACCAGGGGATAAAAACATCAAGCGGGCTTTCCACTTGCGCCTGCACTTCTGCCCACTTGCCAAACCTTGAGACGCTCAGCCCAGGCGCTTCCCGCTGAAGTCCGGCTTTTACTTAACCTGGAAATCATCACCCCTGCTGGGAATTTTCCACCTGCCTGCCGGGATTGATGCTGTGAAACCGAAGTGAATGCTTTCGGTCAGTTGTCCCGTCGCCAATTGTCACAAGGTTGGCATTCGGAAATGACGATTGGCGATGGGACCAACACCTAACTGAGGAAATGCGATGTCAACAACGAACCATTACGACGTGATTATCATCGGCACGGGTGCGGGCGGCGGAACGCTCGCCTATAAACTCGCTCCGTCCGGCAAAAAGATTCTGCTGCTTGAACGCGGCGGCTTCGTCCCGCGCGAACGAGACAATTGGGAATCGCGCGCCGTCAACGTCGAGGGCAAGTACAACACCAAGGAAGTCTGGCATGACAAGGATGGGAAGCCACTCCATCCGCACACAAACTACTATGTCGGCGGCAATACCAAGTTTTACGGCGCGGCGCTGTTCCGTTTGCGCAAAGAAGATTTCGGGGAGATTCGCCATTACGACGGCATCTCGCCTGCCTGGCCGATTTCGTATGAAGGCCTGGAGCCATATTACGCGCAGGCCGAAAACCTCTATCACGTTCACGGAAATCGCGGTGAAGACCCGACCGAAGCCTGGGCCAGCAGCCCGTATCCGCATCCGGCGGTCAGCCACGAACCGCGCATTCAGCATCTACACGAAGACTTCGCGCGGCTAGGCTGCAAACCTTTCCACGTCCCTTTGGGCATTATGCTTAAAGAGAATGACCCGCGTAGTAAATGCATCCGCTGCGAGACCTGCGACGGCTACCCGTGTTTGGTCAATGCCAAGTCTGACGCGCATACATGCGCGGTTGATCCGGCGCTTGAATACCCAAATGTCACGCTGTTGACGGACGCCTTAGTCTCGCGGCTGGAAACCAGTGCCTCCGGCCGGGAAGTGACAGCAGTCCGCGTCAAGCGGAACGGTGTTGATGAACGGTACTCGGCGGATGTTGTGGCGGTTTCGGCGGGCGCGATAAACTCGGCGGCGTTGCTGCTGCGTTCGGCAAATGAAAAGCATCCGAACGGCCTCGGGAATTCCAGCGATATGGTCGGACGGCATTACATGGGCCACGTCAATTCGGTGCAACTCGCCATTTCAAAATGCCCGAATCCGACGACGTTTCAGAAGACGCTTGGGCTGAATGATTTCTATTTCGGCTCGAAAGACTGGGATTTTCCGATGGGGCATATTTCTTTTGTCGGCAAGCTGGACGGCGTAGCGCTGTCGGCAGGCGCTCCGGCCATTGCGCCGGGCTTCACGCTGGATTTAATGGCGAAGCATTCGCTCGATTTCTGGCTCACCAGCGAAGACCTGCCTGACCCGAACAACCGCGTCACGCTCGACCGTGAAGGCAATATTGTCCTGTCGTACACGCCAAACAACCTGGAGCCGCACAAACGGCTGCAAGCGAAGTTGCAAGAGCTAATGAAGCAGCAGACGAAATGCGACATGCACGGCCACGACTGCCATCAGGGTTTGTTTGCGCGCAACCTGTTTTTGGGCGACCGCATTCCGCTGGCCGGCGTCGCGCACCAGAACGGCACGATCCGATTCGGCCATGATCCGAAGACTTCAGCATTGGACGTGAATTGTAAGGCGCACGATGTGGACAACCTGTACGTGGTGGATGGCAGCTTTTTCGTGTCGAGCGCCGCAGTCAATCCGGCGTTGACGATTATGGCGAATGCGCTGCGGGTCGGCGATCACCTGCTAGAAAGGATGCAATGATGAAGACCATCTTGATTAAGAAAGACGGGGTGGCGGGGCGATGGGGCGACGGGGCGAATGGCATTTCGTATTTGTTACTTGCTCTGCTGTTGACGCTGAGTTTCTTTCCGAGGAATCAGACGCTTTGGTCAACAACCTTCGCCCAGTCGCCCAGTCGCCCGGCCACTCCGCCGCTGGTCAAAGCTGTTGACGCCATCGGCTTTACGGTCAGCGACGTGGATCGTTCGGCTGAGTTCTTCTCGAAGGTGCTTTCGTTCGAGAAAGTCAGTGATGTCGAGGTGATGGGTGACGATTACGAACATCTGCAAGGTGTCTTTGGGCTGCGAATGCGCGTCGTGCGGATGAAACTGGGCAGTGAGCAGATTGAACTGACCGAATACCTGGCACCTCGTGGCCGACCGATTCCAGTGGATTCGCGCAGCAATGACCGTTGGTTTCAGCACATCGCGATTATCACCAGCGATATGGAGCGCGCCTACCAATGGTTGCGCAAGAACAAAGTCGAGTACGCCTCCACCGGGCCGCAGCGTCTGCCCGATTGGAACAAAAACGCTGGGGGAATCAAAGCGTTCTACTTCAAAGACCCGGACGGCCATGCCCTGGAAATCCTGCAATTCCCCGAAGGCAAAGGCGACGAGAAATGGCACCATCTGGCCAAAGAAGATGCGAGCAAGCTGTTTCTCGGCATTGACCACACGGCGATTGTCGTCAGCAACACAGACGCGAGTTTGAAGTTTTATAGCGATGCGCTGGGGATGCGCGTTGCCGGTGAAAGCGAAAATTACGGCATTGAGCAGGAGCGATTGAACAATGTCTTCGGCGCGCGGCTGCACATCACGGGATTGCGCGCAGCGGCGGGGCCGGGCATCGAATTTCTGGAATACCTATCGCCACGCGATGGCCGCCCGACGCCGAATGACAGGAAAACCAGTGATCTGGCGCATTGGCAAACCAAGCTGGTGACCGATGACATTGAATCCAGCGCGGTACGCTTGCGCGAAGGCCAATTCGCATTCGTCTCGTCCAAAGTGATCAATTTGACCGAGCCGGTACTGGGCTTCAAACGAAGCTTTCTGGTGCGCGATCCTGACGCACATGCCATGCAGTTGATAGAAAAGTAACACAAAGTAATAAGCGGAAAAGAGGAGAAGGAACTGTGAAACCAGAAGAGAAACGATTAGAAGAATCGCGTGAGCGCAAAGCACATTGGAAACGCTGGGGACCTTACCTAAGCGAACGCGCCTGGGGGACAGTGCGCGAAGATTACTCGCCCGGCGGCACGGCGTGGGATTATCTGTCGCACGATCAAGCCCGCTCGAAGGCGTATCGCTGGAACGAAGACGGGTTGGCCGGCATCTCGGATCGGCATCAACAAATCTGTTTCGCCGTCAGCTTGTGGAACGGGCGCGATCCGATTTTGAAAGAACGGCCATTCGGACTGACCGGCAGTGAGGGCAATCACGGCGAGGATGTGAAGGAATATTATTTCTATCTGGATTCGACGCCGACACATTCGTACATGAAGTACCTCTACAAGTACCCTCAGGCTGAATTCCCTTATGCTCGGTTGGTGGAAGAAAACCGCCGTCGCGACAAGCGGGAGGCCGAGTTTGAGCTGATTGACACGGGGATTTTTGATGATGACCGGTACTTCGATGTTTTCGTCGAATATGCGAAAGCAGATGTGGAGGACATTCTCATCCGCATCAACGTCATCAATCGTGGGCCAGAGGCGGCTGAGTTGCATCTGCTGCCGACACTCTGGTTCCGCAACACCTGGTCTTGGAATGGCGACGCTACGCGGCCACAACTGCGGCGCATCAAATGCCCTCGCAATCCGCAATCCACAATTCACAATCCGCAATCAAGCTGTCCCGAGATCGTCGAAATCAATCATCGAACCTACGGCCAACGCTGGCTGTATTGCGATGGCGCGAATGGCGCGCCGGAACTGCTCTTCACTGAAAACGACACGAATGCGCAACGGCTGTACGGACACGAGAACGGTTCGGCTTATGCCAAAGACGGCCTCAACAATTATGTAGTCAACGGCGCACACGAAGCTGTCAACCCGGAACAAGCGGGCACGAAGATGGCGGCGCATTACCGATTGAGGCTTGAGCCGGGCGAATCGGTCACGCTGCGGCTGCGGCTGACTGACAACGAGATGGTTTCGAGCGGCGAAGCTCCTTTTGCCGATTTCGACGCCATTTTTGCCGCGCGCCAGCACGAAGCCGATGAGTTCTACGAAGGGATCATTCCCGCTGATGTTTCGGATGACACTCGGAATGTCATGCGCCAGGCGTTCGGAGGCCTGCTCTGGTCGAAGCAGTTCTACCATTACGTGGTCAACGATTGGTTGAAAGGCGATTCGTCGCAACCCGCACCGCCTGCCGAAAGACAGCGTGGCCGCAATCACGAATGGTCGCACCTGTACAACGCCGACGTCATTTCGATGCCGGATAAATGGGAGTACCCGTGGTATGCGGCGTGGGATTTGGCGTTTCACTGCGTGCCGCTGGCGCTGGTGGATTCGGAGTTTGCCAAAGAGCAACTGCTGCTAATGCTACGCGAATGGTATATGCATCCGAACGGGCAATTGCCTGCTTATGAATGGGCCTTCAGCGACGTCAACCCGCCGGTTCACGCCTGGGCCGCCTGGCGCGTGTACAAGATCGAGAAGAAACGGCTGGGCGTTGGCGACACGGTTTTCCTCAAGCGCGTTTTTCAAAAGCTGTTGCTCAATTTCACCTGGTGGGTCAACCGCAAAGACGCTGAGGGAAAGAACATCTTTCAAGGCGGCTTCCTGGGACTGGATAACATCGGCGTCTTTGACCGCAGCGCGCCGCTGCCCACCGGTGGCCACATCGCGCAATCGGATGGAACAAGCTGGATGGCGATGTATGCGCTGAACCTGATGGCCATCGCGTTGGAGCTGGCGAAGGAAGACAAATCTTATGAAGATGTCGCGAGCAAATTCTGGGAGCATTTCCTGTATATCGCCCGCGCGATGAACAATCGCGGTGCGGAAGAAATCAAGTTGTGGAACGAAGAGGACGGATTCTTTTACGATGTGCTGCATTTGCCTGCGGGCGAGCCATTCCCGATGAAGGTGCGCTCGATGGTCGGCTTGATTCCACTCTACGCAGTCGAGACGTTGGAGCCGGAACTGCTCAATCAACTGCCGGACTTCAAACGACGGATGGAGTGGTTCATCAACAACCGGCCCGACCTGATCGGAAATGTCGCGTGTATGCGCTCGCCAGGGCGTGGGGAGCGGCGGTTGATGTCAGTCGTCAACCAGGATCAATTGCGCAGCGTGCTGCGAGTGATGCTGGATGAAAACGAGTTCTTTTCGCCGCATGGCATTCGGGCAATTTCGCGTCATCATCGGGACAATCCCTACGTCCTGACAGTTAATGAAATGGAACACCGCGTGGATTACGAGCCTGCTGAATCCAGCACGGGCTTGTTTGGCGGCAATTCAAATTGGCGTGGCCCCATCTGGTTCCCGGTCAACTTCCTGATCATCGAATCGCTGCAAAAGTTTCACCACTATCTGGGCGATGAATTCAAGGTCGAATGTCCCACTGGTTCTGGTCAGTTCATGACCTTGTGGCAAGTGTCCGAAGAGTTATCCCGCCGCCTGTCGCGCATCTTCCTGCGCGGCGAAGATGGCCGCCGACCCGTGCATGGCGGCGCGGAAAAGTTTCAGACCGATCCGAACTGGCGCGATTTGGTACTGTTTTACGAGTACTTCCACGGCGACAACGGTGCGGGCATCGGTGCCAGCCATCAAACAGGCTGGACTGGCCTGGTCGCCAAGCTTTTACAACAGTGCGGAGACTAAAGCCCGCACAAGAGAAGGAGAAGATAACAATGAAAGCAATCGCAGTATTTCCTGGAAAGCCCGACAGCATGCATCTGGCCAATCTGCCGATGCCGTCGGTGCGCGACATTCCGAACGGCCGTGGTGTGCTAGTGCGGGTGCTGCGCGTCGGCGTTGACGGCACAGACAAAGAGATCAATGCGGCTGAGTACGGCGCGGCACCTCCGGGCTATGACTTCCTGGTCACCGGTCACGAGGGCTTCGGCCAGGTCGAATCGGTCGGGCCGAACGTCACCGAAGTCAAACCCGGCGATTACGTCGTGGCAACGGTACGCCGCCCCGGATCGAGTATCTACGATCTGATTGGCACGAACGACATGACCACGGATGACACTTACTTCGAGCGTGGCATCAACCTGCGCCACGGTTTCCTGACCGAGTATTACGTGGACGACGCCGAGTTCATCGTCAAAGTACCCCAAGGGTTGAAAGAAGTCGGCGTGCTGCTGGAACCCATGACCGTGGTGGAAAAAGGCATTCATCAGGCCTACGAGATTCAGCGCCGGTTGCGCGTCTGGCGGCCTAAGCGCGCGGCGGTGATGGGCGCTGGGACGATCGGTCTGCTGGCGACGCTTGTGCTGCGTTTGCGCGGGATGGAAGTGACGACCTTCGGGCTGGAGAAAAAACCGTTTCTCAATTCCGACCTGATCGAAGCCATCGGCGCACGCTACGAATCAACGAAAGACCTGCCGATTTTGGAAGGCGCAAAGAAATACGGGCCGTTCGATGTGATCTTCGAGGCGACAGGCTATTCGCCGGTGGTCTTTGACAGTTTGCAGGCGCTCGGCAAAAACGGCGTGCTGGTGCTATCGAGTGTGACCGGCGGCGACCGCCGTGTTGAGGTTCCGGCGGACAAGATCAACCTGGAATTCGTGCTCGGCAACAAGGTCATGGTCGGCACGGTCAACGCCAACCGGGAATATTTCGAGATGGGCGTACGGGATATGGCACAAGCTGAATCCGAATATGCTGGCTGGCTCAAACGCCTGCTGACGAATCCGGTCAAAGGGCTGGAGAATTACCGAGAACTGCTCGACAAACTAACGACGGCTAAAGGCGCA
>CAZRXE010001516.1:0-6685 GCA_964603695.1 uncultured Heliomicrobium sp. | reverse complement strand
GCAGCGTCCGCCGTGAAAGCTTCGCCAAATCTTTGTGACGAAGGCTACATTCAAAGCCGGTAGTTTGCGCTAGCTTGGCAAAGGCCGATAAACGCCGTCTTGACCGTCCAAGTCAGCGGCTTCTATAGTCTGGCCGCTGGTGAACTAAGCGCAACATCGGTTGTTATTTTAAAGAAGGAGAAAAGAAACTTAATGGAAAAACAGCAAGACCGAGCAACAGCAGGATTCACGGTTAAACAGGAAGCGGAAGCGAAACTGCCCACCGAATTCGGCCCTTTCCGCATTGTCGGATTCCGCAGCCTGACCAGCGATGAAGAGTTCGTCGCGCTGGTCAAAGGCGACATCAAACCCGAAGAAGCCACACTCGTTCGTATTCATTCGCAATGCCTGACCGGCGATGTGTTCCATTCGCTGAAATGCGATTGCGGCCCGCAACTCGAACGCGCGATGGAAATGATTCAAGCCGAAGGCAAAGGCATCATTGTTTATCAACAACAGGAAGGGCGCGGCATCGGCATCGTCAACAAGATTCGCGCTTATGCCTTGCAGGACCAAGGCGCGGATACCATCGAAGCCAACGTTCGTTTGGGTTTCGGCATTGACGAACGCGAATATCACCAGTGCGCCGAAGTCATCAAGCTGCTGGGCGCGCGCCGTTTGAAATTGATGTCGAACAATCCCGACAAAGTTCGCGCGCTGCGCGACGCCGGTTTGGAAGTCGTCGAGCGCGTTCCGCTGGAGGTGAAACTACAACAGCCTGCCTTCAAATACCTGATGACCAAAAAAGAAAAGATGGGTCATTTGCTGCAACTGAACGGCATCTTTTAAGTCGTCGGCCATCCGGCATTGCGTGCGTGAGCGAGCGCCAGTGCGCTCGCTCGCTTATTCTGACAGGACTTCAGCCAGGAGCCTTCCCCAGCCTTTTCAGCCGCCGCGCGGTTAGTGCTAGGATACGCGCTGTTTTTCGGCATCACCCACAGGCAAGTTATAGCGATTTGCAGGTGTCTGCGACTTCTTGATTGAGTGGGACAGGTTCGGAACCTGTCCCACCTCTGAATGTGCAGGTCGCACTCGGCTGAAAACGGCTATTAATGACCAATCGCCGATCAGAAAGAGTTTCGATCCGAACCGCTTGCTAACGAGGCGGTTAAAAAACCATGTCTGAAACAACCATCTCACCTATCAGTTCTCTAGCGGCGTTCAAGCGTTGGTTTCTTGAAGGCCAGGTCAAAGAAGTCGCAGGCCCGCACGAACGAGAAGGCCAACATCATTCCCATCCGTGGTGGAAAGTGATGTGTTTAACCGGCGTAGATTATTTTTCAACGCTCGGCTATCAGCCCAGCATTGCATTTCTGGCTGCCGGCGCAGTGTCGCCAATTGCAACGATAATTCTGGTGTTGCTGACTTTGTTCGGCGCACTGCCGATTTATCGTCGTGTCGCGCGGGCCAGTCCGCACGGTGAAGGCTCGATTTCCATGCTTGAAGATTTGTTGCCGCGTTGGCGCGGCAAGCTTTTCGTACTGGTGCTACTCGGGTTCGTAGCGACGGATTTCATCATCACCATTACGATGTCGGCGGCGGACGCCACCGAGCATATCGTCAAGAATCCGTTAATGCCGGAATCGCTGCATCATCACATCGTTGGTATCACGCTGGCGCTGATCGCTTTTCTGGGTGCGATTTTCCTGAAAGGCTTTCGGGAAGCCATCGGATTGGCGGTCGGACTGGTGACGGTTTACCTGTTGCTGAATTTGATCGTGATATTGGTCGGCGCTTACCAGGTGCTGGCGCACCCGCATTACATCACCGACTGGAAAAACGCCATGTTTTCGCTGCCCGAAGTTCGCGGCAATCCGATGTTGATGATCGGTTTCGCCCTGTTGCTGTTTCCGAAACTGGCGCTGGGTTTGTCTGGGTTTGAAACCGGCGTGGCGGTGATGCCACTGGTCAAAGGCAACCCGGAGGACGACCGCAAACAACTTGCGGGCAGAATCCATAACACACAAAAGCTGCTGCTGGCCGCCGCGCTGATTATGAGCTTTTTTCTGATTACCAGCAGTCTGGTAACAACGATGCTGATTCCCGCCGAGGAATTCCGCGCGGCGACCAACGGGCAACCGGCGGGGCAGGCGTTTGGGCGCGCGCTGGCTTATTTGGCGCACCAGTATTTGGGAAGCATTTTCGGTACGGTTTACGACATCAGCACGATTACGATTTTGTGGTTTGCCGGAGCTTCCGCGATGGCCGGCTTGCTGAACATCGTGCCGCGCTATTTGCCGCGCTACGGCATGGCACCGGATTGGACAAAGGCGAATCGGCCTTTGGCCATAGTGTTCACACTGATCGCTTTCCTGGTCACGGTTTACTTCAAGGCGAACGTCGAAGCGCAGGGCGGCGCTTATGCCACAGGTGTGCTGGTATTGATGACTTCGGCGGCGGTGGCCGTTACCTTGCTGGTTTGGCGCGAGAGACTGATTAGATTTTTGTTCCTGACAATTGCGCTGGTTTTCTTTTATACGACCGCCTTGAACATTTATGAGCGGCCGGATGGCGTGAAGATCGCTTCGTTTTTCATCTTGGCCATAATCGTTGTTTCAATCATTTCACGTGCGCTGCGTTCAACCGAATTGCGCGTGGACGGCGTGGAACTGAATGAAACCGCGCGGCAGTTCATCGAAGAAGCCAAGAACGGAACCATTCGCATCATCGCCAATCGGCAAGACAAAGGCGATGTGGATGAATACCGGTTGAAGGAAAAAGAAGAGCGTTGGAACAATCACATTCCCTCCAACGATCCTGTGCTGTTTTTTGAAGTCCGTCCGAGCGATGCTTCGGACTTTTCCGGTAACCTCAGAATTCGCGGCGTGCAGGTCGGAAACTACAAAATCCTACGTACGAAAAGCCCCGCCGTGCCGAACGCGATTGCCGCGTTTCTGCTGCACGTTCGCAACCAGACGGGACAAATCCCGCACGTTTATTTCGGTTGGACGGAAGGCAATCCGCTGGCTTACGTGCTGAAATTCATCTTCTTCGGCGAAGGCGATACTGCGCCGGTCACACACGAAATCCTGCGACAGGCAGAACCGGACCGCGCGAAACGCCCGGCAGTTCACGTCGGCGGGTAAGACAAACGAACAAAGAAAAAACCGGACAGGCTGCAAGCCTGTCCTTCGCTTTTGTAGAAGGTCAGGACAAGAAATGTCACAGGCAGTTTTCACACAAACAGGTTTTACAAATTCACTGAAAAACTGGTTCCTTGACGGACACGTTCAGGAAGCCGAAGGCCCGCACGAATCCGAAGGGCATCATCACACGCACAGTTGGTGGCAGGTCATGTGTTTGACGGGCGTCGATTATTTTTCGACGCTCGGTTATCAGCCGGGATTGGCGTTTTTGGCTGCCGGGTTGATGTCGCCGATTGCCACGTTGATTCTGGTGTTGCTGACTCTGCTTGGCGCGCTGCCGATTTACAACAAAGTCGCGGCGGCGAGTCCGCACGGCGAAGGCTCTATTTCGATGCTCGAAGATTTGCTGCCGCGCTGGCGCGGCAAACTCTTCGTACTGGTGCTGCTGGGTTTCGTGGCGACGGACTTCATCATCACCATCACTTTGTCGGCGGCGGACGCCACTGAACACGTGGTTCAAAATCCTTTCGTCCCGCACTTTCTGGACGAACATCGCGTCGGCATCACCTTGTTGTTGATCGGCGTGCTGGGCGGGATCTTTTTGAAGGGTTTCAAGGAAGCGATTGGGCTGGCCGTCGTGCTGGTGGCGGGTTATCTGCTGCTGAATGTGATTGTCGTGGCGGTCGGCATTTATCACGTACTGATTCAGCCTGAAGTCATTCCCGCCTGGAAAAACGCTATCTTCGCTTTGCCAAATGTTCACGGCAATCCGTTTTTGATTGTCGGTCTGTCATTGTTGCTGTTTCCGAAACTGGCGCTGGGCTTGTCCGGGTTTGAAACCGGTGTGGCGGTAATGCCGCTGGTCAAGGGCGACGCGGGCGACGATCCGAAAAATCCCGTTGGACGCATTCGCAATACACGCAAGCTATTGCTGAGCGCGGCGCTGATTATGAGCGTGATGCTGATTGCCAGCAGTTTCGTGACTACGCTGCTAATCGCGCCGGAAAAGTTCCAAGCCGCCGCCGACGGCAAACCCGCCGGCGAAGCTTACGGGCGCGCGCTGGCCTATCTGGCGCACCATTATCTGGGCGAAGCTTTCGGCACGGTTTACGACATCAGCACGATTGCGATTTTGTGGTTTGCCGGTGCGTCGGCGATGGCCGGCTTGTTGAACATCGTGCCGCGTTATTTGCCGCGTTACGGGATGGCACCGAACTGGACGCGCGCGCGCCGTCCGCTGGTTATGGTTTACACGCTGGTGGCCTTCGTCGTAACGGTTGTCTTCAACGCCAATGTTGAAGCGCAGGGCGGCGCTTATGCGACGGGCGTGCTGGTGCTGATGACTTCGGCGGCGGTGGCCGTCACGCTGCTGATGTGGAGCAACGGTGCCATACGTTACGCCTTTCTGGCGATCACGTTGGTCTTTGCCTACACGATGATTGATAACATCATCGTCCGTCCCGAAGGCATCAAAATCGCGTCGCTTTTCATTCTGGGAATTATCTGCGTGTCGTTCGTTTCGCGCGCCATGCGTTCAACGGAACTGCGCGTGGACAGTCTGGAACTGAACGACGCCGCGCGGCAGTTCATTGATGAGGCCAAGAGCGGGACGATTCGCATCATTGCCAATCGCCCGGATCGCGGCGACGCGGACGAATACCGGTTGAAGGAAAAACAGGAACGCTGGAACAACCACATTCCGCCGCAGGAGCCTGTGCTGTTTTTGGAAGTCCGTCCCGGCGATGCTTCGGACTTTTCCGGCAAACTCAGGATTCGCGGCGTGCAGGTGGGCAATTACCGCATTCTGCGCACGCGCAGCGCGGCGATTCCCAACGCGATTGCAGCGTTCTTGCTGCACGTTCGCAACGAGACTGGACAGCTTCCACACGTTTATTTCGGTTGGACGGAAGGCAATCCGCTGGCTTACGTGCTGAAGTTCATTTTCTTCGGCGAAGGCGACACCGCACCGGTCACGCACGAAATTTTGAGGCAGGCCGAACCCGATCCCGCGCGCCGTCCGGCGGTTCACGTCGGCGGTTGAGATTGCCGTAAGCAATTGAAACTGGTAGATGAATCAAGGCGGTGTTCTTCCCCAGACATCGCCTCGAAGTATTTTCGCCGCCCGTTTTTACGTCACCCAAACATTTCAAAATCAGTGTCCGAAATACCGAAGGAGACGAAACGTGCCGCACGATTTACCTTTGCTCAACGACCTGCTCATTTTGCTGCTGGCGTCAGTGCCGATTGCCTTTCTCTGCCACAAACTGCGAATGCCCGTGATTGTCGGGTTCATGCTGACAGGCATTTTGATCGGGCCTTATGGGCTGAAGCTCATCAGCGATGTTCACGCCGTCGAAACGCTGGCGGAAATCGGCGTCATGCTTTTGCTGTTCACCATCGGGCTGGAGTTTTCCCTGAGCCGGTTGATGGAAATCAAAAGGCTGGTGCTGGGCGGCGGCGGCTTGCAGGTAATGCTGACGTCGCTTGCCGGTTTGGGAATCTTTTTTCTGCTTGGCTGGCCGTTCAAACAAGCTGTGCTGTTCGGATTTCTGTTGGCGCTGTCGAGTACGGCCATCGTGATGAAAACCTACAGCGACCGGCTGGAAACCGACACGCCGCACGGGCGTGCGGGCATAGGAATTTTGCTCTTTCAAGACCTGTGCATTGTGCCGATGATGCTGCTGGTTCCGATTCTGAGCGGGCGCGAAGTGGCTTCTGCCACGCACATCGCCGTCAAACTTGGCACGGCGGTGGCGGCAGTGGCTGCCATTATCTTTGCCTCGCGTAAACTGATTCCGTTCCTGCTCGGCCACATCGTTCGGCTGCGCAGTCAGGAGGTGTTCATCATTTTCGTTGTGCTGGTCAGTTTCGGCACTTCGTGGCTGACGGCGCGCTTCGGATTGTCGCTGGCGCTGGGCGCGTTCGTGGCGGGCGTGGTGCTTTCGGAATCGGAGTACAGTCATCAGATTGTGGCCGACATCCTGCCGTTTCGCGACGTGTTCAACAGTATGTTTTTCATTTCCATCGGCATGCTGCTTTCGACGGGATTCTTTCTCACTCATTTGCCGATGGTTGCCGCGTGGTTTGCCGGACTGGTCGTCGTCAAAGCGGCGATTATAGTTGCCGTGATTTTGCTGCTGGGTTATCCGCTTCGTGTGGCTGTGATGGCGGCTGTGGGGCTGGCGCAAATCGGCGAGTTCTCCTTCATTCTGGCCAAAACCGCGATTTCGCAAAACCTGCTTTCGGAAGGCGATTACCAACTGTTCCTGGCGTCGGCAATTCTTTCGATGGTGGCCGCGCCGTTTTTCATCAAAGCCGCCGGGCGAATAGGCTATGCCGCGCAAGCTCTTCTCACACCGGGTGCGCCGTTGTCTGAAGCGAACGAAGCGTTTGCCGAACCGAAGGCGGGCTGCCATGTCGTCATCATCGGTTATGGTTTGAACGGTCGCAATCTGGCGAAGGTCTTGCACCGAACAGGCATTCCCTACCAAGTGCTGGAAATGAACGCGCAGGCCATCAGCGAAGCCCGCGCGCAAGGCGTGCCGATCTTTTACGGCGAC
>CAZRXE010001515.1:0-4455 GCA_964603695.1 uncultured Heliomicrobium sp. | reverse complement strand
CGAAGACTGTAGGCTTAATCAAACCGCCCAGAATCTCGTTGTAATTGACGGCTTCCATCGCCGAAGACATATAAACCGAGCCGGGTTGGTGCAATAACGTGATGGCGATTAAGAGTCCGCCCATCGCGCCGACGAAATCGCAAATCACCGTCAGTGCAGGCGCTGTCACCACCAGCGCGACGATGCGCGGCGTGACCAGCTTTTTAATCGGATCGGTGCCGAGTGCGCGCATGGCGTCAATCTGTTCGCTGACCAGCATCGAACCCAATTCCGCCGCAATGCCCGAACCGACGCGCCCGGCCAGCATTAGGCAAGTCAGCACCGGCCCCAGTTCGCGGATCAAACTGGTTGCCACCAGTTGCCCGGTGACGCTCTGGACTCCGAATTTTTGCAGGGTAGTGGCGGAATTGAGCGCAAGCACCATACCGGTGAAGGTTCCGGTCAAAAGAATAATGGCCAGGCTGCCAAAGCCCAGAATGTCCATTTGCTGAATCATCTCGCGGCCATAACGCGGCGATTTGAAAAAGCCGCGCATCACGCGCCCGATGAGGATGGTTAGTTCTTGTAATTGGAGAACGCTACGGGTGATTGGGTTCATCAGAAATGCCAGCCCAGTTCCAGGTTCGCTTCGTCAGGCTATGCCGACACACAAATCACTGTCGGATTTGCTTATCTTCCATTCAATTCAACTCAAAATGTTCGTTGCAAATACTATATTGAAAGGACGGCTAATGATGCGTTTTTTGATTTCTCAGGTCAAGCTTTCGATCCCGCACAAATTGCCGAAAGTTCGTCACGGCTTCCCGCTTCGCAAATCGGCCACGGCAGTGTTCCGGCGTTTGGCTGAAAGGCTTTGTCTGTTCTCACCGGCGACACTGCTGTTTCGTAAGACTACGACTATGCGAGCTTTAATCCCTAATTTGCCCTTGATCCGCACGGCATATCGGTTGCTCAAGCCAGGAATGAAAACTGGCCGGTTGGCGCTGAAGCCAGCCTTTCAGTAATTTCGGCAACGTAAACTTACAGTACGCCTTGCAGGCGTAATTGAAGGAGAAATAATGACGAAAACTGCAATGAAACCGGATCAATCAATCAGCACATTAAACAACCTGATTGAAACCTGTCGCGACGGCCAAAACGGTTTTGCCGACGCCGCCGAACATATTGAAAATCCGCAGATCAGAACTTTTTGTCTGGAACAAAGCCGCAAGCGCGCGCAATTCGTCGGCGAGCTTCAGCAAGAAGCGATGGCGCTGGGCGGCGACCCGGAAAATTCCGGCAGCGCGGCGGCGGCCCTGCACCGCGCCTGGATTGATCTGAAATCCGCGCTGGGCGGCGGCGACCACGCCGTCCTAGCCGCCTGTGAAACCGGCGAAGACGCCGCCGTCAAAGCCTACGACAACGCGCTGAAAGAAGCCTTGCCCGTGCCGGTTCGTTCTGTCATCGAACGTCAGCGCCAAAGTGTCAAACAAGCGCACGATCAAGTGAAAAGCCTGCGAGACCAATTGAAGTAAAACTGCTCTTATCCGGCGCATCCCGATCAACGCCCTGGCCGCACTAATGCACGCCGGGGCGTTCATCTTTCAAGCGTCAAATCACTTCCAGCCAATCAGTTCCGGTAAGGCTTGGCCGATGTCCTCGCGCACAACTAAATCCGCAATCGCGTCAAGCGGAGTCGGGGTGCGATTTAGTATGACGAGCGCCGCGCCGCACTGTTTCGCCAATTCCGGCAAAGAAGCCGCCGGATGAACCACCAACGACGATCCCACGGCCAGAAAAACTTCGCAGTCCTGACAGGCTTCCACGGCGGCTTTCATCGCCGGTGCCGGCATGGATTGGCCGAACGAAACCGTCGCCGGTTTCAACAAGCCGCCGCAAACATCGCACTCCGGTGCCGGATCGCCCGCTTCCACGCGCGCGACGGCTTCATCCATCGAAATCCGCGCGCCGCAAGTCAGGCATTCGGCTTCCGTCGTTGTGCCGTGCAATTCAATCACGCTGGTGTTTCCGGCGCGCTGATGCAGCCCGTCAATGTTTTGCGTAATCATCGCGCGCAGTTTGCCCCGGCGTTCGAGTTCGGCGAAAGCCAGATGCCCTGCGTTCGGCTCGGCGTCGCGCATCTCCGGCCACATCGCCACTTTCTGCCGCCAGTACTCGATGCGGCCGGCGCGGCTTGTGACAAATTCGCCGTATTCGACAATGCGGTTGTTCGCCCAAACGCCGTTCGGACTGCGAAAGTCTGGGATGCCTGATTCGGTGGAAATGCCCGCGCCCGTAAAACCGACAATGCGCGAAGCTTGAGCAATGAGTTCGGTGGCTTGTTCAAAGGTCATAGCGCGGCGGAGTGTAGTAGTCGTCTTCGCTCCCTTGCAACCGTTGCGGCAATCGGCGTAAATCTGCTCACGCTGTTGGTTCCAATCAATTTTTGCGAGGTAAGAAATGAAAACGCAGCCTGCTGTCTGCCTGACCGTCTGCCTGATTTTCTTGAGTCTTTTCGTCATGGCTTGTCAAAACAGTTCAACCGAAAAAACGAAGCCGAGCGTCGCGCACGCTTCACTGCTGAGCGAAGCGCGTGATGTGCATTCTTACGCCAACCCGGAACAGGTGCGCGTCAAACACGTTGATATCAACCTGACTGTTTCATTCGAGCGCAAAGTGCTGAACGGTCTGGCGACGTTGAAATTGGAGCGAGTTGATAAGCAAGCCAGGGAACTCCGGCTTGATACGCGCGACTTAAAAATCTTCGGCGTCGAAACGGGAGAGAAAATTGATAGCAGTGCTTCGACGCCATACGTTCTGGGACAGGCCGATAAGGTTTTGGGCGCGCCATTGACCATTCAATTGCCGGAAAACGCCAACTACGTTTTTATCAAGTACGAAACCAGCCCGGAGGCTTCCGGCGTGCAATGGCTGGAACCCGCGCAGACCGCTGGCAAAAAGCATCCTTATGTATTCACGCAATCGCAATCCATTCACGCGCGCAGTTGGATTCCGTTGCAGGATTCGCCGGGCGTGCGCGTGACTTACTCCGCCAGGATCCGCACGCCGAAAGAAATCCGCGCGGTGATGAGCGCCGAACAGGACAGCCAGACTCCGCCAACCGGCGAATACAGGTTCAACATGCCACAGGCCATTCCACCTTACTTAATCGCATTGGCGGCGGGCGACATTACCTTCAGGCCGCTCGGCGAACGCAGCGGCGTTTACACCGAACCGGCGATGCTCGACAAAGCTGCGAAGGAACTGGAAGACACCGAAAAGATGATCGCCGCGACCGAAAAGCTTTATGGCCCGTATCGCTGGGGGCGCTACGACATTCTTGTTTTGCCGCCGAGCTTTCCTTATGGCGGAATGGAAAACCCTCGACTGACCTTCGCCACGCCGACCATTCTTGCCGGAGACAAAAGTCTGGTTTCCTTGATCGCCCACGAACTGGCGCATTCCTGGTCGGGCAATCTGGTCACAAACGCGACCTGGAGCGATTTCTGGCTCAACGAAGGTTTCACCACCTACCTCGAACGCCGCATCGTCGAAGCCGTCTATGGTCGCGAAAACGAAGAGATGCAGGCAGCGCTGGGACGCCAGACGCTGGAAGGTTTGCTGAAAGAACTCGATGTGCGCGATCAGGTTCTGCACATTGGTTTGAGTGGCCGTGATCCCGACGACGGTTCGACCGAAGTGCCATACGAAAAAGGCGCGCTCTTTTTGCGCCAACTCGAAGAAATCTTCGGACGCGAAGACTTCGACCAATTTCTGAAAGCCTACTTCGATCGTTTCGCTTTTCAGAGCATCACGACAGAGGATTTCCGCGCTTACTTGCAAAAGAATCTGCTTGCCCCGAATCCAAAACTAGCCGCCAAAATTCCCATTGAAGCCTGGATCGAATGGCCTGGTCTGCCTGCCTCCGCGCCCAAACCGCAATCCAGTGCATTTGCCAAAGTCGAAGCGCAAGCCAAAACCTGGCTGGAAGAAAAAACGCCTGCCGCCAGGTTCGAAACCAAACAATGGACAACGCAGGAATGGCTGCACTTTTTGAAATTCCTGCCACCAAACCTGAGCGGCGCGCAAATGAAAGAATTGGATCAGGCATTCAATCTGACGAAAAGCGGCAACGCCGAAATCACCCACGTCTGGCTGCTGGCAGCGATTCGCAACAATTACACCCCAGCCTATCAGCGCCTGGATGAGTATCTGACGACCATCGGCAGGCAGAAGTTAATCAAACCGCTTTACGAGGAGTTGGTCAAAACATCGGAAGGCAAGCAGCGCGCGAAAGCCATTTTCGCCAGAGCGCGCGCCGGCTATCACCCGATTGCGCAGGCAAGCGCGGGCAAGATTGTGAATGGCTGATAATAAGTCATTTTTCAAATTTGATATGGCAAATGGAAAATAAGCGGCGAAGTGTTATCTGAGAAATGAAACTTGCCATTTTCTTCAGGATTTTTACCGGAGCAG
>CAZRXE010001514.1:0-11227 GCA_964603695.1 uncultured Heliomicrobium sp. | reverse complement strand
TCCAGGTCGCTGCGGCTGAAAAACGAAGGACCTAGCGGATCCAGCGGTTCGGCAAACATCGTGTATGCACCGGGCGGCAAGCCTTGAATGGAATAACTGCCGTCCGGTTGGGAAAGCGCGCTGGCCGTGGAGTTGCCGCTTGCATCCACCGCGACGACGTGCGCGCCGAAGACGTTCGCGCCACCTGGTTCGGCCACGCGACCGCGAATCGTCCCTGTCGAATTGAGAAACCCAGGCTCAGGGTAAATGATCGAAGCGCCAATGATGTCGTCCGTCCCCAGCAGACGATTCTGCGTTCGCCCGGCAATGGTTCGCGGATACATCGTCATCCCGCCAATCGGGCTGTGGCTCAAACCGATCAGATGACCGATCTCGTGCGTCGCCACGTCTTGAATGTCCACCGCGTCGGCGCGCCCATTCACCGCCCAGGTGTATCTGAAGCCATTGAAAAAGATCGCACCGTCGGTGATCTCGCCTGTCGCCGGGTTGAACTGACGACGCGTCAAGGCCAGCGCTCCCGCCAGATTAAGGCCGTCCTGCGTGGTTTCGGAGTTCTCCAGCCAAAAAAGTTCCATTTGGCCATTGCCCGCAGTGGCTGTTGAAGTCGTGTTCGGCCCGCGCGTGAAGGCCACGGCGCTGGTAGGAATGTCTTCCCAGGTCTGAAAAGAAGCGGCGAGAGTCTGCTCCACTTGCGCAAACGGGACATTGTCACTGCCCGCCGAATTGATTCTGTAAGTGATTCGTCCGCCCTGAACAATAGGCGTAGTGGGATTGGTCAGATTCCACGCCAACGGCGCACCGTTCACATCGCTGACCGGAACCCGAACATAAGAAGCTGTCGGTTGCGTGGCCAAAAAGAAAATGCCGGAAAAGATCAAAATGCAGAACAAATATTTCATGGCTGGTCTTGGAGTTGGGTTGAATGGGTTTTAGGGAAAGACGCCTAGACAGGATGCGCAGGATTTTTTTCAGGATGAACAGGATTGTTCCAAGCCTTTCCATTGCTGCGTTTCATCTCCAATCCTGAAAAAAATCCTGAGCATCCACCCTATGCGGACTTCTTACTTCGCACGCATCACGCGCTCGCGAAGCTCCGTCATTGTTAATTGCATCGGCGAAGCTTTCACGGCTTGAAGTTCGCCGCCGGATTTGGAGCGTTCCAGCACGGTCAGGCCGGAGAAATCGCGTGTGACGGTTTGGCCGTTCACCTGCATTTTGCCTTGTTTCAGCCCGACCACTGTCAGTTCGTTGTTGCGCGTGCGTGTAGTGAACAGGATGGCCGATTCGCCCGCTTGAAATTCAGGTCGTCCGGCGTAATCGGTTTTGGAACCGTCCTTTTCCCCGCCGAGTTGGACGACCTTGATTGTCTCGCCGCGACGCGCAGCGCCTTTCAGCGATTCATTGATGCGAACATTGACGCCGGTGTAAATCCGCGTGTGTTCGGCATTCCAGTAAGTTTGCGTGGAAACAATCTCACCGTGGAAAACATTCGTCGAGAGTCGTGTCAGTTCTTCGATTTCCAGGCGCTGCACAACCGTCGCCTGCGCGGATAAAGCCAAGAAAATCGCCGCAGCAGCCAGCAGCAAAAGCAGTAATAAAGTAAGCGGTGTGAGGGAGGAACGTTGGGAAAGCATAAATATCCGGTACTCCTTAAAAACTAAAGTCAAAATGGATTGTTGAGTGATCTCGTTGGGGCGAGCTCAGGAGGAAGACGGTGTGTGTGTAACCAGTCAAAAACCTGAGTTTCAGAAACGACAGTGCGAAACTGAAACCTGGCTGATCGGAAGATGGGGCGATCTGTCAAACTATCTATCAAACGGCGGCACCAGAGCGTTGCTCCAGCTTTCAGTTCGGGCTGGAAAGTACCTGATTGAATTGAGCCAGTCAATAAAGTTTTCGTTAAATCATCACGCGTTCACAGCACAGACTTAAGATGCCTGCCACAACCGCGTGACCGCGTCTTTGCAGGCTCGAATCGTTTCCAGATTACCGTCCATGTGCGGTTCCAGCGAAACCGGCCCGGCGTAACCGATCCCTTTCAGCGCGGCAAAATGCGGGCAGTAATCAATCAAGCCTTCGCCCGGCACAACCCAGGTGGGCAAGCCGCTGCCGCGCGGCGAGTCCAGTTGATCCTTGACGTGAACGTTGGCGATGAATGGCGCGACCAATTCAAACTCGTCAATCGGATCGCGGCGCGTCATCCAGGCCACGTTGCACGGATCGTAATTGATGCCAATCGCCTGCGAACCAGCACGGCGAATCAAATTGGCCGTCGCCGCGCCTGTGTCCGCCCAGCAAACCGGCTCGGCTTCAATCAGTAATCGCAACCCGACCGCTTCGGCTTTCGCGCCGGCTTCAGCCAATGAATCAATCACCCACGCCGGCGGATCGTCACTCGGAATCAAATCGGCATTTTCTTCCTTCGCGCCGGGTTTGCAGAATCCGAAGACGATCAGCGCCGACAGATTCCAACGTCTGGCCAGTTCAACCGCGCGCGGAAAGACTTCCTCCATTTCGCGGCGAAACTTGTCCGGCGAATCTGTCCATTTGAACAAGCCCGGCGAAAGCGCGGTGAGTTCCAAACCTTCGCCATCGCGTATGGCTTCAATCTCGCGCAGTTCCGCCGGATCGCACACCGGCGCGCGACCTGATTTCAAAAAACGAATTTCGTAACGCCGCAATCCGGCCAGCAGCCCAATGCGCGCGGCTTCGCGAAAATCACGACTGATTTCGTCGGCGACAATTCCCAAAGTGAGCATAAAAAGATTTCCTGAAGGTCAGACTTTCAACACGTCAGCTTTGACCAACGCTTCCAGATTCCAATCGGCCAGCACTTTTTCGGCGATTAGTTCCACCATCGTCGCGCCGGATTGCCGACAGGCTTGATTCCAGTTTTGCCGGTGGCGCGCCAAAGCTTCGCGGTAACGGCGAATGGCCGCCTCGTCAATGAAGATCTCGCGCTGCTCTTCGGTTTCTGAATCAATCAGGCGAATGCGTCCGCGTTGGGTCGGCGCGACATCGGCTTCGCCCAGCACCTGCACGATGACGACCGACGCGGCGTTGTGCGAAAGCTGTTGCAGCAACTGCAACGGCTCGCCCAACCACAACAAATCGCTGATGAACACACGCAATCCTTGCCGTCGCAACTTCGGCGGGACGTTGGCGAAGGATTCCGCCGGATGGCCGGAGTAGTCAAAACTGATGTCGTCCCACAGCGAAGGCCGATTCCCGCCATTCGCCACCGGCGCGCACCATTCGCGCGCCAGCCAGGCCGCGTGCGAATAGCCTGCGTTTTCCGCTGACACGGTCAAAGCCGCCGCCAACGCCACGGCAGCACCTGCTTTCGCGCCCGGCTCCACCGCCATCGAACGCGACCCATCCAGCACTACATCCAGATGCGGGCTGATTTCCTCGCGAAAGAGTTTGACCGTCAACTTGTCCGAACGCGCGAAAGCGTTCCAGTCAATCCGCCGCACATCGTCGCCGGGCTGATAATCGCGATGGTCTTTGAATTCCAGCGAACTGCCCGCGCGCTGCCCCATCTGTAATCCGGCCAAAGTCGCCGAACTCGTGCGCGGCACGGCCAGCGCGTAACGCATCCCGATGCGCTCGCCTTCCAGCAAAAATTCCCTGTAACCGTTGTTCATTGTCTTTCTCGATTCTACAGCGTAATGAACGGCGGCGGCTACTTTACAACACCTCGCCGTCGGCACGAGCCGTGCGCCCGAAAAAAGTTTCGCCGCTCTTCAGATTGCCGTCGCCCAAAGGCTTTGTTAGGCTGACGCCACCTTCAGCAAGTATGCAAAGGAGTAATCAAAATGTACGCAGTCGAGTTCCAAACCCAAATTACCAATGGCGAGATTCAGCTTCCCGACGAATGGAAAGGTAAGCTGCTCGGTTCAGTTCGAGTCACCGTCTTGACCGAAACCGAGCCTGCTATAGCGGAAAATCAAAACGGTTTCGATTTTCGAGAAAAGGCGAAGGAGTCGGCGGCGGAACGCGGCCTGCGAATGCTGCGCGAAGCCAGTCTGGATCAGGATCGGCTTGCCGCCGGATGGGCAGCCGCAATGCGAGAAATGGGCGTCACCGCCGAACCGGTGGGGGCGGAGAAATTACAGCAAATGATGATCGCCGAAGCAGTCAATCCTGAAGAAAATCAGTTCAGCCAGGGCATCATTGCGATGCGCGAGGAGTGAATGTGACCTTCTACTTTTATCTCGATGCCAGCGCCTTAGCCAAACGTTACTCCACCGAACCGGGGACGCCGGTAATCAACTACCTGTTTTCTCACGTCTCTGCCCACAGGCTTTTCGTCATGCGCCTGGGAATCGCAGAGGTAATCTCCATCCTTGTTCGCAAACGCAACGCAAAAATTCTCTCGCCATCAATTGTCATTCAAGCATTCGCCGACGTTGAAGCCGAAATCATTAACCAGCCCTTGCTGCGCAAGATTGAGTCGGACGCGGACGTGATCTCCGCCGCATTGCTGTTGATTGACAAACATTCGATCAACGCGACTGATGCCGTCCTGTTACGTTCAGCGTTGGATTTGGCGGATGGTCTTCGCCTCAGCAACGACGATTTAGTGCTGATCGCCTCTAATGCACGCTTGCTGCGCGCCGCGCAGGCTGAGGGCTTGCAAATTTTCAATCCTGAAAGACAGGCCGCTGCCGATCTCGACCTTCTCATTTGATCCATTGCGGTGAAATCACTATGAAACTTCTGGCTCTTCTTCTTTTCTTTTCCCTTCCGGCGTTCGCTCAAGACTGGCCGGAGTTTCGCGGCCCCTCCGGGCAGGGGCATTCCGCCGAACGCGGTTTGCCGCTGGCCTGGAGCGAAAGCAAGAACGTCAAATGGAAAACCGCCATTCCGGGCAAAGGCTGGTCTTCGCCAGCCATTCAGGGCAATCGCATCTGGCTTACCACGGCGACCGAAGAAGGCAAGTCCTTGCGCGCAATTTCCGTGGATCGCAACACCGGCGCGCTGCTGCAAAACGTCGAAGTCTTCCGGCTGAAATCCGCTGCGCAAACCCACGCCAAAAACAGTCACGCTTCGCCGACGCCTTTGCTGGAAGGCGACCGCGTGTACTTGCACTTCGGCAACAGCGGAACCGCCTGTCTGACGCAAACTGGCGAAGTTGTTTGGAAAACACGGCTTGATTACGACAACGGCCAGCACGGGCCGGGCGGTTCGCCTGTGATTTATGACGATTTGCTGATTGTCAGTTGCGACGGCCAGAGTTCGCAGTACGTTGTGGCGCTCGACAAACAAACCGGCAAAGTTCGCTGGAAAAAGTTTCGCGAAGGCGCGCAGGCATATTCGACACCTTTGATCGTGCGTTTGCCGGCAGGCGATCAAATCATCAGTCCGGGAGCGTTTCGCGCCATCGCCTACGAACCGCGCACCGGCAAAGAGTTGTGGCAGGTGAGTTACGGCGACGGATTTTCCAACGTGCCGCGTCCGGTCTACGGCCACGGGCTGGCGTTCATTTGCACTGGATTTATGCAGCCTTCGTTGATTGCGGTTCGCGTGAACGGGCGCGGCGACGTGACCAAATCTCACATCGCTTGGACACTCAAACGCGGCGTGTCTCTGACGCCTTCGCCCTTGCTGGTCGGTGAGGAATTGTATCTGGTCAGCGACAACGGCATCGCCACCTGCCTGGACGCCAAAACCGGCGCGGTGCATTGGCAGGTGCGATTGGGCGGGAATCACTCGGCCTCGCCACTTTATGCCGACGGGCGGATTTACTTCCTCAGCGAAGAAGGCCAATCCGTGGTGATTGCGCCGGGAAAAGAGTTCAAGACTTTGGCGACCAATCAACTTGATGGACAAACGCTGGCTTCGATGGCGGTCGCTGCCGGTTCGATTTTCGTCCGCAGTCAGACGCATCTTTACCGGCTCGGCAATTGACCGGTTATCCGACCGGGACTCGCGTCAGCGTCAACGCGAAAGCGCCTGTGCGTCCGGCGGCCAACGGCGTGGCCACAATCAGATAAACGCCGTTTTCCGGCAGCGTTCGTTCGATGCGCGCGTTCGTTCCGCCTGTTTGCGCGTCCGCAGTGTCGTTGATCGAGAATGGCACGCCGCCGAAATTCACCATCAGGTAAGGATCGAAGGTTGTTGAATCGAACGTCACGCGCACAAGTTCGCCGCGCACGCCCGCAAACCACCATGCCTTGAGATAAGCGCCGCCAGAAGTCCGCACATCTTCGCTGGTGAAGACGCCGTCCGAGATGCTCGCTCCGTAATCCAGCTTTGGAATCGTCAACGGTCGCAAGGTCATCGTGTAACCGCCGACGGCATTCGCCGCAATCTCCGAACTCGTCGCCAGAACGACGTAATCGCCTGCTTCGGGCAGCGCGGCCAATAACAGCGCGTTGTTGTTTTCCAGCTTCCCTTCGCCCAGACCGCCTGTTTGATCGTCCGTCGCGATGAACTCGCGCCTGCCGTCAGGCAACAGCCTGTATAGAATCACTGCCGCATCGAATTGCTCAGAGCGCAGATCAATAGCCACGCCGCCGGCGGCCTGGACACTGAAGCGCCAGACATCGTAAAAATAGCTTTGCCCAAGCCCTTCTTCGCCATTGATCGCCGCATCGTCTGCGGTCAATCCGCCGGAAACCGTTTGCCCCAAGCTAATAGCGGATGGAGCGAGCAGAGAGGCCGCGCCGCCGATGCGCAAAGTCACAGTGTTGGCGGCTTGCCCGGCAACGGTCAACCGCACCTGCACTTCGCCAAAGCCTGCAAGCTGCGGCGGCAAAATCAGATTGACTTGATCCAGTCCGACAAAACCCTGCTGGCTCCCGGCATAAACAACCTGCGTGGGAATGCCTTGCACTGTGGCTGTGACGGCTTCGGCCACGCCGTTGTCGTCGTTGGGATTGGCGGCGGGTGCGCGGCGCAATCCGGTGGCGTAAAGAATCAGGTAATTCGGCCTGGCGCGTGTGCCCGGATCAATCGAGCGTGCGCTGCCGTCCGGGTTGGCGACGGCGGTCAGCGTCACACCGTCAAAAGTAGTCTGCGCCGCCGCCGTGCCGCGCCCGTCGCCTAAAGCCGTAAAAACGCCTGGCGCAACCGTGGTGACTGCCAGTGCGCCCGTGCGAGTGCTGCCGTCAGAATTACTGACCTGCAAGGTGGCAGACCCGGCGGAAAGCGCAGACGGCATCAGAAAATTGATCTGCGAATTGCTGACGTAAAGCAGCGGCGCGAAGGCTTCACCAACTTTGACGCTGACGCCGCCGAGCGTGTTGGGAAGCGGCAACGATGTCGCGATGGCTGGTTGATCGTTCAGCGTTCTGAACCGACCGAACGCGGAAACCAATTCATCCGGCGCAACGCGATCAATGCTGCCGAAGCCTGCGGCATTGACCACCGAAACGTCAGGCTGTTGTATGGCCAGCGTTAGGCGAAATTCAAGCCACAACCAGCCGGACAACAGTGCCGACAGCAACAAACAAACACGAAGCAGCAACGATTTCATCAGGTTCAATTGACCTCTCTTCGTTGTCGTTTTTCTCTTCAGGAACGTGAAAGAATCGTTTCCAACACCGGGTCGCGTCCGGCGAACAAATCGTTGGCGGTCAATTCCACCGGCACGCCGGGCATCAAGGACTGCGGATCGCCCGACACTGTTTGAAAAAAGCGTGTCGAATAAGAAACCGTCAGACGCGAATTGGGCAGGGTGAAAGTTTTGACCTCGCCGTAAGCGTTCGGCTTGCCGCCAGTCGGTTCGCCGATGAGAGTGGTTTGCGTCTGGGTTTGCATGTTGATGGCGTTGAGCATGCCTGACGAAAACGTACCGTTATCAATCGCGGTGAACAAAACATTACGTTGATTGAGCGCGGAACGAGAGCGCACCGCGCTGATGAACGGCAACAGAATCGCGCTGTTGCCGCCGGTGTTTTGTCGCAGGTCAACCACAAGCTTCGCCACCGGGCGCGAATCCAGCACGGCGAGCAACTGCGGCAGGAAATTGGCGAAAGGCAGCGTGGGCATTTCGGCGCAGCGGTTGTACTGAAAATAAACCATCCGCGCGCTTTCCAGATATTCGAACCAATAAAACTGTGTGGAGGGCCGCGTGCGCGCCAATGGAATTGTAGTCCTAATCAGAAAAGGCGCAGCTAGACCGGGAAGGCTCACGCTGCGGCTCGCCGGGTTGAAAATCAGATCGAACGATTTACCGCCCGGCTGCTCGAAGGTGAACCGCGCGCGTTCCATGTCCGCGACAAGGCCGAGCGCGTGCAGGATCTCAGGCGTAATTATGGAATCCGTGATCCTGAATTTCAGCCACGGCAGATTTTCCGCCGAAACCAGTGTGGCAATGCGCCGCCCGGCTTGTTCGATGTCCGTCTCGCCAATGTAAGTCAGTCGCGCGCCCAGCGCCCGCGCATAACTTGACCGTCCCCGGCCGCTTTCGCGAGGCAGCGCGCCAACGGCTGTGACATAAACCTGATCTTGCAGAACACGCAGGGACAGCGGGTAGCGGCGAAAAGGCTGCGTGCCGGTAGCCCAGTTCAAACTCGTATGAGCATCGCCGATGGAAGCCACAATCGCCGTCATCCGCGCGATGATGACGTGACCGGGCAACAACGAAACCGCCGCGTCCAGTTCATCCACCTGCCGCTGAAATTCGCTTTGCGGAAGCTTGAAAAAGGCATTGGCATGCAGCCTGGGCAACTCCGTGGCGAGCAAGCGCAAATCCTCGCGCCATTGTTCCGCCGTCTGCACTTGAGCGCCCGCCCGTCCAATCACCCGTCCGGCCAACGCCGCGCCAGGCAGCGCCAACAGGGAATGCAAAAACCTTCGTCTGCGCACTTTGCCTCCTCCAAAAACATGGGACGGACTTTAGTCTGTCCACAGTCGGGACAGACTAAAGTCGTCCCGGCACAGTACAGCGAGCGATACTAGGTCGTCCGCTCTGCGACCAGTTGCGCGCATTCATGGCCGCTTTGGACGGCGCTTTCAATCGTGGCAGGCAAGCCTGTCGCCGTCCAGTCTCCAGCCAAAAAGAAGTTTTCAAATTCCGTCCGGTAAGTCGGGCGCAAGCGCGCAACGCCCACGGTGTGGGACATCGTGGCGTCCTGTTCGCGAACCACAAAAGCGTGCATAGGCTGTTGGGTTCGGGCGAGCGGGAAAAAACGGTTCATTTCGGCGATGGCCAATGCGATCAGTTCTTCTTTCGGCAATTTGGCGAGTTCGTGCGCGCCGCTGATGACCAGCGCCAGGTGTTGAGGCTTCGATCCGGCGTTGCCGGCAATCGCGTTTTTGTTGAAGATCCATTCGATGCGTGAATCAAGCAAGCCAGTGAATTCCAATTCCGTCACCGGTTCGGCGTACCACAAATTGATTGAAACAATCGGCGCGGAGTTGAACTCCGTCAGGCAGCGCAGGCTGTGGCTGGCGGCCAGCACATCTTCGGCAATCATTCTCCGCAAGGCGAAGTAAGGCACGGCGCAGATGATCGTGCCGGCTTCGATCACTTCTCCGTTGCGCAACACAACGCGAGCGGCGCGCCGGTTTTCAAATTCCCGGTTTTCAAATTCAATGCTGAGGACATCGGCGTTCAAACGAACTTCCCCGCCACGATCTTCGATGAATTTGCGGGCGTCTTCGGTGTAAAGCTCGCTCAAGCCGGTTTTGGAAATGACCATCGTCGAATCCTGCCGCGTATGCATGAAGGCTTGATCTAGCACGCGGGCGAACATGTCCGCAGAGGCTCGATCCGGTGTTTCGTTGAGCGTAGCAATGGCGACCAAATCCCAAAACCTGCGTTGCATGGTTTCGGTCTGCCCAAGCCGGTTCAGCCAATCGCGGACGGTGATGTCCGCCAGACGCTCCCGATTGCCGTTGAGCGTTCGCAATTCCAACCCGACGCGCAACGCATGAATGCGATCCCGCCAATCCAGCGTTTCCAGCTTCGCCAGTCCCGCCAGTAAATGCAGCGGCGCTGGCCACGCGGGGCATTTGAAACTGGCGCGGCTGACGGCTTTGTTCTCTTCGCTCAGGAAATCCACTTGCGGATTGGCCTGGAATTTCAGTTTGTGAAACGCGCCGATCTTTTTCAGGAATCGAATAGTGTGATGGTAACAACCCATCATCAAATGTTGGCCGTTATCCACCGTGTCGCCCGTTGTTTTGTCCGTGAAGGAATACGCCCGCCCGCCCAAAAAAGCACGCCGTTCCAGCAACGAAACCCTGATGCCGCGCTCGGCCAATTCCGCCGCCGCCGCCAGACCAGCGAATCCGCCGCCGAGAATCAGGACTGGGAGATTGGGAGACTGGGAGACTGGGAGACTGGCTTGCGATTGGCTCATTGCACTCTCTCCTTATCTCCCCTTCCACCCGTCTCCTCTTCCCCACTTCCCGCCGTCTCTCCATCTGCCGATCCTCCAGTCGTTTTCATCCATTCGCTCAGAGCGATGAGGAAGCGTTCTGGCCGATGCAGGCGGACTTGATGCGTGAAGATGTCGTAGCCGACGCGCTCGATTTGTTCCAGCAAGCGGAAATAGATTTTGCCCATGGTTTGGGCGGCGGTCAGTGTCGGTCGGTCTTCGTGGGGCAGGCCGTCCGCAGCCAATTGGTAGTAATGCCGCGCGCGGTCGCATTCAAATTTCATCAGGGCGCGGAAATTGTCGTTGACGATGCCCAGGCGCAATTCGGATTCGCTGTAATCGAACCGGCGTAGGTCTTCCTGCGGCAGGTAAATGCGTCCGCGTTCGGCATCTTCTTTAATGTCGCGCAGAATGTTGGTCAGTTGCAGCGCGATGCCCAGATTGACTGCGTAATCGCGCGTTTCAGGCAAACGGTAGGTGAAGATCTCAATGCACATCAGCCCGGTAACGGCGGCCACGCGATAACAATATTGATAAAGTTCGTCGAACGTCTCGTAGCGGTTGCGTTGCAAGTCCATTTCGCAGCCGTGGATCATTTCCAGAAAATATTCCTTCGGCATAGGGAAATGCGCCAGCACGTTTTGGAGCTTGTGCGAAATCGGCAGTGTCGGATTACCGGCGTACAAGCGATCAATTTCCTCGCGCCATTTTTCCAGTTCCGCCTGCGCCAGTTTCCTGGCCTGCGGCAGCGGCAAATCCTCTGCGATGTCGTCCACAACGTCATCCACTGCCCGGCAAAACCGGTAGACATCAATTATCGCGTCACGTTTTTGTCTGGGCAGAAACAGGAAGGAGTAGAAGAAATTCGACTGGATGGTTTTGGAAAAATCCCG
>CAZRXE010001513.1:0-5795 GCA_964603695.1 uncultured Heliomicrobium sp. | reverse complement strand
ACGAAGTCGAAGTCGCTTTCGCCCCATTGCACGTAATTCATCTTCGCGCACGGGCCGATTTTGGTCAGTTCGACTTTCAAACCGTCTTCGCTGATGACTTTTTGGGCGACTTCGGTCAGGTCTTTTTTGTAAAAGTAATCTTCTTCGGGCGTCAGTTGCAGCTTGTAGGATTTGGTGACTGCCGTTAGTCGAGCGGTGTTATCGCCGTGCAGGCCGTATTCCAATTCGGCTTCCAGCACCAAGCCGCTGAAGATGGGCAACTCGGAGGTAAATTCCTCGAAGGTCACAAACTCGAATGGCTTGCCGAGGTAGCTTGGGACGGGCGGTTGGGCTTGATTGAGCAAACGGAATTCGATGCTGCACCAGTAATGGTCGCCCAACTGTTGCCGCAGTTCGAGCCGCGAAATCATCGCGTCCTTCAAAATCTGCCCGTCAATTTTCAGGTAAAAAGGCCAATGTCCGTTTGCCATGCCAGTTCTTCCTCAAGATCGTTCCTGCTCCAACACTGCTTTTCGGCCAAAAGCTTCAGGGAAAGGGCAGATGTAAAACCTGAATAAAGTCGCGGTAGTGGTTTCCCGTGACGTAAACTTCGCCGCCGTTTCCCAGAACCACCCGCAATGAGCCTGATTCTGCGGAAGTGCCCAGGTAAAACTCTTTGTAATAACCCGCCGCTCGATAGGGAAGATCGCCCCAGCGATTTTCAAAGGTTCGATTGCCTCGCCATCCAAAAGGCAAACGCCCGCTGCGCAAATCGCGAATCAAGGATTCCAGGTTTTGCAGTCGTGCATCGCCGAAAGGATTTTGCGCGCCGGTGTTGACGCTCCATTTGATTATTCCGCGAATCGGCATTTGCTGCTCCAGTAGGCTCAAAAACACATCTTGTACAAATCCAGCGGCGAAACCAGTACGCCGTGTTGGCGAACTTCCATGTGAACGTGGTTGGTGATGCCAGGATATTTCTCTTGCAGGCTTTGCGCGTACCCGACCATGTCGCCTGCCCTCACAGGGCCGCAAAAAAGCCCTTGCAGGTAAAAGATTTTCACTTCGTAGCCGGCGTGTTTGCCTGTGCCTCGGATTCTGACTCCACGGTATCGCGGGTCATTTTTGTACGGCACGGATTCCGCAATGACATCGCCATCAATTGGGGATTTCACTGGTTCGCCGGGTCTGGAAACAACGTCCAAACCTTGATGGTGTCGTTTGCCGCCGTCTCGCGAAGCATTGAATTGGCCGGAGCCATAGCCGTCAATCTGCCGTGTTGAGTTGTCGTTGATTTTCGCAAAATCTGCCATCTCAAATTCCTTTCCTGCGTTTGGTTTACTGTCTTTTTAGAGTCTGACCCTCTGAACTTCCGCGCCTCTGTCTTTATAAATCAACGTCAAGAGGCAAAAGGATTCGGCAGAGTTTTTAGAATCAAGCTCAATCGTTTTTACTTCGACGCCCTCAATTCCCAAGTCGCAAAGATTGTCGTTCAGTCGCCTGACCGTTTCCGCCCGCAGGTGGCTTTTGAAGGAAAGTTCCGCAAGCATCTCGCGCATCCCGAAGTTGGGCGAACCAAGCCAGCCGGCGGCGGGCGTGGTCAGCATCAGCCGGAGCAGATTCACAAGGCTTTGCTCCGAACTTCTGGCCCGCGCCAAATGGCCGTTTGGTTCGATTCGCAATGGGAAGGCGATGAAGTCCATGTCTCACCCAAAAGTTTGGCACTGCACGCGTCGGCAAGCGATTGCTTGTAGCAGCCTGCCGCTTGCTGACGCGCGCGGTACTGCATCGGTGTTAGTTGCCGATAGTGACTTCCTGGTAGTTTTCTTTGTTGATGATCGGCGTCAATTCCAGATCGAGCAGGTGGTTAAACGTGTTCGATCCGTTGTCGCTGCCGGTGTTGGACGTGCGGTACATGCTGATCCAGCCTTTGAATTTATAGGAGCAGATGACGTCTTTCATCGTGTCATCTTTCCAGAACTCGACTTTGATCTCTTTGATCTTGTCGCGGCTGGGAACATTGCCGAGGTCGAAGACCTTTTTGATGTTCGAGAACGGAAAGTTTTGGTCGTCGTTCAAATCCACGCGGACGTGAACTGATGTGTTGAGTGTTTGCAAGACCGGCATTCCGGCGTGATCTTTTTGCGTGTTCATGGCGAAGACGGCGTCCACTGCGTTGAACTTCGTACCGTCAATCGTGACGCTAACTCTTCCTGGCATAACTGTCCTCCATAATGTTGAAAGCTGAGCGGAATCGGCCTCGCTATTTCCCTCTTGGGTCGAAGCTTCTTCCAGCTACCCTGATGACTGACTCGCTGAGCTATTGATTACTGACGAATGAAGAAGAACAGCCGTTCCCGCATCCATTCGAGCACCAGTTTCAACTTCGCGCCGAGTCGCGCGCGAAAACCTTGCGGCGGCGTTTGAACGTCGCCGGCTTTTACTGCTTGCGGTGTGAATTCGGGCTTGCTGCCGGTTGTCGCCCGCAATCGCACCGGCAGCGTTATTGCTTGTCCGGCTTTCCCTCCGGCTTGAACTCCGGCACGTCAATTTTGACGCGGAATACTTCAGCCGGGCCGGTGGGCATGACTTCCAGTTCGATGTCGCAGATGCCCTGCATGCGTTTGTTGGAATCCTTATCCACGAACAGTTTGTATTCCATGATCGTGCCCAGGTTCTTCTGTTCGTCGAGCAGGCGGCGCAACGGGTCTTCAACTTGTTTGTCCATAAAATCGCGCGTCAGAACCTGACCTGCTACTTGGCGCAGATACGTGCCGACGCGGCGTTCGACGTACATCAGCACGCGATAGGCTGTGAAGAATTTGTAAACGCCATAAGGATCGTCGGCCAGCGTGCGGCAGCCGAAAAAGCACAGGTGATTATCCGCGTCGCGAATGACCGGGATGACCTGCATGTTCATCGAAAGCTCTTCCATCTGGCTGACGCGGCATTCGATGCGTGCTTTGTCCACGCCTTTGATCTGGCCGAATTTGCTGCCGATGGGACCTTGCACGACGGCGTCGGTTTGACGGTCGGTGCGGGCCAGCGCGCCGGCGAAGACCAGCGAAGAGGGCGCGTATAAATCCGGGTCTTCGTCCAGGTCTTTTTCAAACCAGTGGGCGTCGCGCACTTTCAATTCGCCTACCAGCACGATGTCCGAAGAGGCCTTGTCTTCCGGGCGTTTCAGGAATTCGTAGCGTCCGCCTGTGCGGAACTGGTTGTAGACGGCTTTGAAACTGGTTTCGCGCGTGATGTCCGTGACCAACAGCATGCCCCATTTCCAGGCCTCTTCTTCCAGAGCTTCGCGAACCACCATCGGAATTTCGCCGGGGACGGCCAGGTTGCAGATGTATTGACGGAAGTTGAATTGGTCGTTGCGGCTGGCAACGAATTCGCGAACGGCAGCCAGCGTGGTGCTTTCGCGATTTTTCATGACGGTCGGATCGGCGTTGTAGACGTGGAATTCGACCGGTTGACGCTGTTTGCCGTCAGGCACGACGGAATTTTCAAAAAAGAGCCAGATTTGGCGGTAACTCGCTTCAAGCGGGCGAATCTCTTCAAACAGTTTCGCCATTACTTCGTCGCGAACCTTTTCGGCGTCGTCAATGCGTTTTTGGAATTTATTGAGCGTGTCGTTGTAGCTGTCTTCCTCGGACAGCATTTTCTCGAAGTCGGTCAGGCGTTGCAGCAAGTCGGTGGCGGCTTCGGGTTTGAAGATGTTGCCGATTTCCGTTTTGCCTTCGAGCATCGGGTGGATGTCGCCGAAGATGTCCGACAGCACGCGGCGCACGGCGGGCGGCGCTTGAGCGACAGCGAATAACTCTTCCACGGTGGCGGTTTTGGTTTCTTCGGCCATTACTCACCTCCTTTGGGTTGCGCGACTTTTTCGAGTTCGGCGCGGAGCGCGGCAAGCGCGGCGATGATTTGTTTTCTCTGCTGCGGATCGTTCCAGGCTTTTTTGACGGCGGGCAGCGACCAGCGGTCTTTTAATCGGTAAAGCAGGTCAATGGTGTTTTTCAAATCGGCGATGTCGTTGCGTTGACCGGGCGTTTTTTTCTGGATGTTTTCGGGACTGAAATCTTTCAGACTGTTGAACTTCAAATCGGCTATGAATTCGGTGGAGTCCGGGCCGGCGTAGGTTTCAAAGCGGTGCGCGGGTTTGAATACCTCGAAGGCATGAGCCAGGCTGTCAATGCGTTGCGGCGTGGCGTCTTCGTCCGCCAATTCCCGACCGACCATGTCAAGCGTCGTGGGTAAAATAGTTAGTGTGGAATCAGTCGGAACCGGGCGGGCGTGCGGCGTCACTCCTTTACGAATGACTTCGATCTTAGGCATAGATTGTCCTCGGCAATGTTGTTACTTAACGATTTCGGCTTCTAAATTCGCTTGGGGGCAAAGTCACGATTGACGTTTTGAGCGAGCAGTCAAAAGTCATTTAGGCTATGGCGGCTGTTCGCTGATTTTAGTTACTTTGGTTTTTTGCTTTCGGTTCCCGGCTGCCGGAAACCGTTATTACTTGGAAGTTGGTTTGACTGGAATGGCTGAAATCAATGAGACAGGCAAGCTTCGGTCAGTTTTGGTTTATCTCAACGATCCAACACCACGCCCAGTTCCTCTTACACTGATTTTTCGCATTAACTTGATACCGCGCTGGAAATGCGGGCGCATACTAGCAAGGCGGATTTCTGGAATCAATCATATTTTCCAAGCACCTGGGCTTTTTTCAGGTTATTCGGTTATTGATCCGAATTGACCTCGAAAGCAGGTTACTGACGATTCCGGCCATCGTAGATTCGTGTTTCTTCAAACCGTTGCCGGGGTTTGGCCGCTACGGGAGATTCGGAGGAAGAACTTCCACCGCCGGTTGATGCCCTCGGAACAGATGCCTTTTGTCCACTGCGTTGCGGCAGCGATGGCAGCGATGGCCCAGGCCAGACAAGGCGTGGAACCAGAAACCAGAATCCCGCCAGAATCAGGGAAAGCGCTGCCAGTTTGCCGAACAACTTCAGAATGTCCTGCCAATTGAATGATGAGGTTTGCTCTCCAAGGCTCACGAAAATGAGGTTTCTATCTTCCAGGGAGGGGACTTTCTCGGAGAGTTTTCCATCCAGGACTGCCGCAGTCACAGATTGGCTGCGCCAGGGAATGACGCCTTTGTAAGTTTTGTTTCCCGCCGTGACCTTCACATTGAATTCCATTTCTGAACCAAGCTCGCGATAGGTTTTGTAGGGAGGGAGGAAGATGATGCTCAGGTTTTCACTGAGGGACTCTTTGGTTTTGGTCAAAACTCCTTCCAGAGTACCGGGGGAAGTAACAGGAAAATATCTTCGGTCGTTGGGTCTATCGCCGGATAGTTTTTTGAGCGCGGTAGGATCCACGCCGGCACCTACGCCAATGGCAAAAACCTCGCCTTTGAATTGACGAACTTTCTCGGTCGCAACATCGAGGGTAACTTTGGCAGTCAGAACCTGCGGATCATCGCCGGCTTTTACAAAATCTTCTCCATCGGTCAAAACAAACAGCGAGTAACGACGCGCAGACTCTGCTTGCTGACGCGTGCTGAGACTATCCAGGGCATAACTGACGGAGTTGTAGAGTGCTGTGTTTGCTTTGTTGTGTTCGGCGGACGAACGACTATTGAACATCGTCCGCATGTCGTTAAGTTGAGCTTCCGCTTGTTCAGCACTTTCGGCAAAATGGGCCTTTTCGATTCTGTATTTCACGTCATGGCTGTCAAAAGGCGCGATGGCGATTCGGAAACCGGGCTTGTAATTGCGTAACAAGGCTCTGGCTGCATTCACGGAAGATTCAAAACG
>CAZRXE010001512.1:0-2893 GCA_964603695.1 uncultured Heliomicrobium sp. | reverse complement strand
CTGTCCACGGTGCAAATCGGCATTACATTGGTTGGCATTTTGGCGGGCGCATTCGGTGGTTCGCGCATCGCGGAACGGCTGGCGCCGTCGCTCAGCGGATTGCCTTACGTTGGCGCTTACGCGGAAACCATCGCGTTTGTGTTGGTAGTGATCGTCATCACGTACTTTTCGCTGGTGATCGGCGAATTGATTCCGAAACGACTGGCGTTGCACAGCGCGGAGAGCATCGCCGTGCGCATGGCTTCGCCGATGGGCAAGCTGTCCAGGTTCGTTTCGCCGATTGTTGTCTTGCTTGATCGTTCGACTGACGGCTTGCTGCGGCTGTTCGGCTTGCGCGAGTCTGCGGAACCGCCTGTCACCGAAGACGAAATCAAAATCCTGATTGAGCAGGGAATTCACGCGGGCATATTCGTCGAGACTGAACGCGATCTGGTCGAACGCATTTTTCATCTGGCCGACCGCCGCGTCAGCGAATTGATGGTTCCGCGAACGAGCATGGTCTGGTTGAACATTGACGATTCGCCCGAAGAGATCAATGCCGCCATCAGCAGCAGCCCGCATTCGCGCTTCCCGGTGGCGCAGGAAACGCCGGATAACATTTTGGGCGTGGTGCAAATCAAAAATCTATGGGCGCAAGGGCTGACGCGCGCGCCGCTCAATTTGAGAGCCGCGTTGGAACAACCGCTCTTTTTGCCGGAAGGAACGCACGCCTTTCGCGCGCTGGAAGCCTTCCGGCAGTCGCGCACGCAACTGGCTTTGGTGGTGGATGAACACGGCGGCGTCGAAGGGATGGTCACGCTCAACGACATTCTGGAAGCCATCGTCGGCGATATGCCAAATCCGGGAGAAAACGTCGAGCCGCTTTACCAACAACGCGAAGATGGCTCTTACTTGATTGACGGCGCACTGTCGGCAACGGAATTCAAGAAGCTTTTCAATTTGAAACATCTGCCCGGCGAACAGGACGATTGGTATCAAACCGTTGGCGGATTCGTGATGACGCATTTGGGGAAGATTCCACGCGCCGGAGATTGTTTTGAATGGGGCGGATTAAAAATTGAAGTGCTTGATATGGATCGCAATCGCGTGGACAAATTGCTGGCGCAGCAACTTCCAACGAACGAATAAGTCCGGTTTTAACGGATGATGGGAGACGGTCTTTCCTTCGGTGCGGGGCGCGGCGGAATCTGCATTGAACCGCCGGGATCATTGTTATCCGTGCGATGAAATACGATTTCCCAAAACGAGCGGCCTGAAATGAACAGGCGTGCGGTTTGACCGGCGAGTTTGTCCGTTTCGTAGCCGCTCGTCCCGATCACCTGCGGATACCAACCGAGCTGCTCGAAAATGGGCAGCCGTTGCGGGGCGCTCCAGCCGTGCGCATCGCTGAGGTCTTTGTTGTAGCTGACATAGATTCCTTCCTGTCCCCAATTGCCGTCCACTGCGTGATTGAGGAGCATCACGTAGCTTTCCAGATAAGTGTTGTAATGCACCGCGGCACCCCAGTAAGCATTGGCATTGCTTTGATGCCAGTCCACTTGAACCGGAAAGGTCGGCGTCACCTGTCCGCCCAGGCCGGGCGCATTCCATCCGCCGTTGCGCCATTTCCAGACTTTGCCGGCGGGATTGTCGCGGTCTTCAAATCGCATTCGGGCGACGGACACACCCTGTTCGTTGACCTGCCGGTGATAGGTGCTGATGAAAAAATATAAGTACTCCTTGTTTTGATCCGGCACGACTGAAAAATCACCATTGCCGCCGGCAAAGTAATAATTTCGCGTGCTGCAAAACAACGAGCCTGCCGGAGCATCCAAAACGATGCCCAGATTTTGCCAGGTTTCGCCTTCGTCGCGGGAAATCAGCGCGCCGATGCGCGGCGCGGTCAGCCGCGAATTGCCGCACAGGTTGGGCGGCTCGTTGTGATACCAGCCGTACAGCGTGCCGTCTTCAGCGCGATAAGTCGCTTCCATCCATTGCCCGCCACGGACATTCGGGTGCGCCGAAATGAACACCGGCAACGCCGGCCAGGAAAGAGTGAACAGGTTCGTGCCGATGCTGCGGTAGGGATGATGCGAAGAAGTGAAGACGTAGAGGTTGCCGTCGTCGTCGTATTCGACAGGACTATTGCTGTCAATGCTCAGAATTCGTGTACCGTCGTCTCCGCCCGGCAAATACACCGGCGCGACATTCAGGATTTCGATCAACGGCGGGGATTGTTGCGCTATGGCAGGCGAAACGGCGATGTCAATAAACAGCATCAAAACCAGCAGCGATCCGAGAGCGCGATGTTTTTTCATGAATTCCTTCTTCGGCAAGTTTACGGCTTGCGTCCGGCGGGCGATTTTCACGTAGTGGTGTGCGCCTCGCGTCCATTTACAAAGCCTGGCATCCGTGCAAAACTGCGCCCGCTTTTACGGGACAGTGGTTTCATTTTCCGCACTCTCCGGCTCCTGAAAGAGAAAGTTCGACTCTTCAGTGCAATCGGAATTCCGCAAACAAATTAAGATTAAAAAGTAACTGTCTGATCGGAGATTGAGGGAGTGGCACGACGCACGTTGTTACGCGTTCGTGTTTGCACCTGCGAATGAGAAGAGCCGGCACGCTCACGGCCCTGAGAAGCTTTGCGTGCCGGCTCAAATAAAACACAGGCAATCGAGTGGAGTTCCCGTTCACCAGTTGTTTGTACTCCAGCTTAGACGCACCATCACGCAACTCGGTTTACGGAAATTTTCACTCGGCCATTTTTTGGAGGTTCCCCCCAATGTACCCCTTTCGGTTGGCGGGTGATGTCGGCGTTCGTTCTTTTTCCTTTCAGCGATTTCTCTTGACCGCGCATTTTCGGGATCGCCGCTTTCATTTCGGTTTGATTGCGGCGATGGCGTTGCTGGTGTTG
>CAZRXE010001511.1:0-4639 GCA_964603695.1 uncultured Heliomicrobium sp. | reverse complement strand
AGACGCCGCGCAGCAACATCGGTTGGGGCGTTGGTTGCTGGAACAAAAACAACTGCGTCAGGCGCTGGAACATTTGCGGCTTGCCGCCGAATTGCACGGCGAAGACAACGCCACGAACAAACCAATCTGGGCGGATTTGGGTTCGGCTTATTTTGAATTGGGCGAAGCCGGAAAGGCGCGCGAACAATGGGCGCGAATCGTCGAAGGAGAAAAGGTTTCCATCGAAGACCAGCAGCTTTATTTGCAAACGCTCGGCAAACACGGGCTGCAGGCCGAGGCGCGCGCGCAGTTGCAACCTCTTGTTGTGTGGCGATTGAAGCAAGTCCCGCTGGAAGTATGGCGGTCGAACACGCAGCTCGAAAAAGAGTTTGAACCGTTGAAGCCATTGCTTCGTGCGCTGGCAGAATCTTTCGGAAAAACGAATGACACAGCGAAAGCGGCATTCTTGCGCCAGCTTGCTGACGTTGTGCCGCGCGATACGCTCTTGCCGGAGATGATCGTCCGCGAAGCGTTGGTGACGCGCGCGCAGCTTGCGCCGTTTTACGAATTGCTGACGAAACGAACAGAAGGCAATTTTCGTTACTCTTCGGATTTCGATTTCGAGAACCGACTGAAAGACCATCCGACGTGGAGCGTGGACGAAATCGAAGAGTCGCAAGACCACGCCGGCAGCGGGCGAAAAGAAGATCGGGAATCAGCGCGACTGGCTTGGCAAAAACAATTTTTGGAATTCCTGCTCGCTGAGCGCAAAGACACCGACGCCGCCAAATTGATCGCCACCGTCGAGCAGGAATTCAAAGGCAGGTATGCGCGTCCTGCGTGGCTGCGGCTGGCGAAGTCGCGGCTGGATGTGCGTGCCGGGCGCGTGGCGCAAGCTGTTGCCGGGTTGAAACATTTCGCCGGCATCGAAGTCAGCGAACGAATCGGCAAAATCGCGCCGCCGCAGCTTGAAAGATTGAATCAGGCTGTTGAGATGCTGCGCCGCGAAGGGCGACGGGCGGAAGCAGATGATTTGCTGCGCGCGGCTTATGAACGGCAACTGGCGCTGGAACAGTTGGACGAAGCGCCGATGGTCGGTTTGGCGCGATTGCAGTTTGCCAAAGGCGACGCGGCGGGCGCGTTGAAACAATTGAAGCTGATGCTCGATCTGGCTTCGCCGGCGACGCACAGCACGGCGGCGGCAGAACTGTCCGCGTTACCGCAGGTGAAAGCCCGCGCCGTTGAAGCGGCCTGGATCGAAAAGCCCGCAGCCGGCAATCAACTGTCGCTCAACGAGGCTTTGCGATTGGCAGCGGAAACGGCTGCGGAGTTTAACCAATTCGCAGCGGCCATCGAATGGCGGCAACGCTTGTTGGAACTCGCGCCGGAAGACAACGCCTGCCGTCTGGAACTGGCGCGCTTGCTGGCTGCCGACAAACAACAAGACAAAGCCGCGCAAACGTTGGCCGCGTTGAGTGCGGATCGCCGCGCGAGCAGGCAAACGCGCTGGACGGCGTTGTGGATTGCGCCGGAAGCCGCTGGCAAACGCCGCGACGTTTGGCAATCGCTCACTTCACAAGTGCGTGCCGCCAAAGACCGCGAAGCCATCGCCGCCGCCGAAGCGTTGGCCGCGTTTGATCGCGGGCAGGCAAGCGAAACCGTCAAGCTGCTGGGCGAAGCCTCGGACATTCCCAGCAATCAATTGACGCTGTTGCGCGCCGTGTTGCTGAAAGCCGCCGGACAGGAGCGCGAAGCGTTGGATACGTTTTTGTCGTCGCGACTGGCGTTGTCGGATTCGCAGGCGATGGCGGCTTTTGCTTCCAGTGAAGACGAATTGCGCCGGCAAGTGGTAAGGCTTTATGCGCGGCTCGATCAACCGCGCGCGGCGTTGAAGCTGGCCCAAGTGGACGCCCAAGTTTACGAAAGCTTGCGCGGCGCGGCGGCGATTGATGCTGCTGAAACAAGCTTGCCGCGCGTGCCGGGTTTGTTGACTTTGCCGCAACTGACGGCGGCGCGAGAGCTGCGCTCACGCCTGGAAATGCAGGCGCTGCTTTCGGCGGCGGCGGAACGCATCGGCGAATTCGACAAAGCGGCGGATTTCGAGCGCGTACGCGCGGCATCGCTGACCGGTGACGAACGCCGCAAAGTCGAAACGCGCATCGAGCAACTGACCGCCAGGCAAAAACAGAAGACCAGTAAACGCGGTCTGCCGCTGACCGTTGACGAAAAAACCGTCACAGCACCCTGACAGCGAGTGGGCGCTTACAGCGCCCATTGCTCTCATAACTCCAAGAAAGAGGAAACCAATGTTCCCATCCGTGATTTCAAAAGAAGACTTTCGCTGGATTGCCAAACGATTGCTGCTGACTGCCGCGCTGTTGTTGCTGTTGATCGTGATCGGTTTGATTGTCAGCGCGGTGTCGGCGCAGCGCGCCGACAATCAGTTTGCCCAAGCAGCGGACTTTCCGCGCGGCGCGTTGGTTTATGCGCAGTTCAAGGATTTGCCGGCACTGCTGAAACAGTGGAATGAATCGCAGGTGAAAGACCGCTTCCTGGGCAGCGTCAATCAAAAGCAATTCTGGACGCGGCATCTGGCCAACAAACTTTTTGCGCGCTGGGAAGAATTCAACGCGGCGGCAGGCTTTGCGATTGACCTGACAGCTTTCGGCAGCGTCGCCGACAATCAGGCCGCCATCGCCGTTTATGACATAGGCAAACTCGATCTGGTCTTGATCGCGCCGATGAGCGACGCCACGCTCGAAGCCTGCGTGTTTTTTCAAGGCAAAGACAAGTTCGACGAGGTCGAATTGCCGGACGGCACGACCTATTACCTGCACGACGTGGAAGCGGATCGCGGGCGGCAGAAACAACACATTGCTTTTGCCGGCGTTAAAGGCCGTTTTGTATTGGCGACCAGCGAAAGCCTGTTGCTGCGCGCCGTGGCGAATATTAACGGGCAGGCGAAGAAAGATCATTTGAGCGATGAGCCTTCGTTTAAATCGCTGGCCAAAGCAGTCACGCCGCATTTCGTCACCGTCTGGGTGGAGCAGTCGAAGTTGAACGACGATTGGTATTTCAATCATTACTGGTTGATGAGCGACGCGGCTGATTTGAAAAACATCCGCGCCGGAATATTCGATCTGGAAATGCGACAAGGAAGATGGGTAGAGCATCGTGAGTTCCTACTCAACAACAAAGCGAACGTTGGCGCGGCTTTGCCCAAACAAACCGTACAGCGCATCGAACAAATGATTCCCGCCGATGTGCCGTTTGTGCAGGTGCGAGCGGTTGGCGGCAACTTAGCGGAATTGGTCGGCGGAGCGTTGTTTGACGGCAAGGTGCAGGCCGCCAAACGCAAAGGCAGGAAAGTGGAATGGCAGAATTACTTCGACAGCGAATTCGAGGTTTCTGCTGCGGACGGCGAGGTTGGTGACGATGAGTATTTCTACCTCAGCCACGATTTCGACAGAACGATTGATGACGTTGATGCCGCTGAGGAAAGCGACGCCGGCGAATTACGCCTAGCCGCCGAACGCAAGTTCGCGCGGACGCTGCAATCCGCGCTGCAACCGGCGCGACCTTTGGCGGGAGTAAAACTGGCGCGACCGCGCGCCATCGAAGGCCCGCTTTTTGCCGAGTTCGCGCGCGCGACGGTTTTCTCGTTGCAAACGCCTTCAGCTTTGAATCGAGCTGCGCTTGAACAGTCCATCAGCGAACTGGCTTCCGGACGATTGATGATTGCCGGTGCTTCAGCCAAGTTCGACTGGAAAACACGAACTGAAAACGGCGTCGAGTGGCGGGAGATGGAATTGCCCGTATTGGGGCGCACTTTAGGCTACGGCGTGCGCGGCAGCGAACTGGCGCTCACCAACAATCGCGAACTGCTGGTGGAATTGCTGACCGCCAAACGCGCTGAGCGCAGCGCGATTTCCACGCCGATTCACGAATTGACGGTAATTCGGCTGCGCGAACGTCGTCCGGCCTTCGATCAAATCTTCGCGCAACTAGAAGCTCCACTGGCCAAAGCCTATTGGCAGCAGCGTCAAGGTGAAGGGCACAGCGGACCTTCGCTGGAATTTTTTTCAGGAGAGATAGGCAGTTTGCTGGATGTCGCTGTGCCGGTTGAGGAGATTCACATTGAGCGAAGCTACGCGGCTGGCAGGCTGCGCGAAGAAGTAAGCCTGATTTTGAAATAAGTAAGCCTGATTTTGAAATAAATGAAGCCTGGGCAAAATGCCAAAGTAAGAAGCTGTGAGCGTACGCGGCTTCGTGTGCCCTCACAGACCAAAGTCGGCTTCCAGAATGTCATTGATTGAAATCATGATGCCTTTCGCTTTCGCCCACGCTTGGTTTCGCCTACGGGCGTCAATGAACCGTCAATCGGCTGGCGAAATGTTTTAACTGTTTCGCCCACGCGCCAGCGTTTGACCAGCCGCGCGGAGCTTCCGTCGTGAGTGAAATAACCCGCGCTCTGAACGTCAATCGAGAACAAATGAAACGGCATGCCTTCGGGACTGAAGCCGATCTTTCTCTTCAACTCATCGCAATAAAACTTGCGCTCGGTTTGATCCTGAATGTTGACGGCCGCGCCGTGCAATTTGAATTCGCCTTCCGGCGCATTCTTGTCGCTAATCAAACTGTGAACCGTGCAGCGCCCATC